>JAFDYM010000407.1 GCA_018267435.1 Bacteroidota bacterium
AAGCACCTCTCCCACTACCTCGGCTAGGTCTACTTTCTCATAAGTATCTTCCTTCGATAAACGCGAATACAACAAAAGATCATTTATCAAACGTGTCATCCTTTCGCACGAAGCACCAATCTTTTGTAGATAGCTATTTAACTGCTCATCATTTGAAAGATTACGTTCCGAAATAATATTGCTGAACATCTGTATTTTCCTTAGCGGCTCTTTCAAGTCGTGCGAAGCTACCGCAGCAAACTGTTGCAGTTCGTGGTTACTATGTTCTAATTGTCTATTCTTCTCTATAAGTTCTTCTGTTCTTTCTTGTACCCTATTCTCCAATAGTTCATTTAACCATTTCTGTTCATGTATATCGGTAAATGTTCCTATCCACTTTGTAACAGTACCATCAGCCTTTAAGGGTATAACCTTTAACAGGAAGTATTTATAGTCATCGCTATCAAGGGGCTTTAATTGCACCTCGCGCTCAAAAGCTGCCTGCTGTTGTATACAATTATTCCAAAAGCTTTCTATTGAGGGAGTATCTGGCTTTGCAGCAGGAAAACGCTCTTTACTTACCGCATATTTATACCATACAGGGTTTACATACTCTATTACGCCATATGCACTAGCCATAAATGCTAACTGGGGCAATGATTCCAATACGATACTTAACTGCGCGTTTCTTTCCAACAACTCATTCTCCGCCTGCTTTAATGCGCGGGTATTTTCGCTTAACTTATAAAACGCGCGCACCTTTAGCATCAGTATCTCTGGGTCAACAGGCTTGGTTAAATAGTCTATTGCCCCCACGTTATACCCTTTGGTAATAAATCGCTTATCTACACTAACTGCTGAAAGAAAAATAATGGGTGTATCTTTAGTACGGTTAGACGAAGAAAGCAGTTCAGCCACTTCAAACCCATCCATGCCCGGCATTTGCACATCGAGTATGATAAGCGAATACGTATTCTTAAGTACCTTTTTCAAGGCCTCTTCGCCCGAAGTGGCTGTATCAACTTTATAACCATTCACTTCAAGCGTACGCTGAAGCGAAAAGATGTTTTCCTGAATATCATCTACAATCAATATCATATTAAGTGGGTACGCCGTGATGTTTGCTGACAAAATAAAACAATAATGCTACTTTATAAAGCACCTCAATTTATAGAATACACAACCCATATTGGCATACTTTTTTAGATAATGTAAAAATCCCCTTATACCACTAGGCAAGCTTAATTTGGTTTATTACTTTAGATGGAACTATTACATGGAGAAGGCAATACTTTTAGTGGATGACGACGCAGATGACAGGATGCTGTTTGAGGAAATTTATGCCGAATTAGGGTATAACAAAGAACAGCTGATGCAGTTAGAAAATGGTCAAGAAGTAGTAGATTTTATTGCCGAGAAAAATGCGGAAACCTTACCAGCCTTGATTATACTCGACCATAATATGCCAAAAATGACGGGCGAACAGACCCTTCGATACCTTAAAAGCAATCCCGAGTATTCAAATATCCCTGTTGTTATCTATTCTACGTCCATTTTTGGCCAATTTGCAGAAGATTGCAAAGAGCTAGGAGCCGTACTGGTACTTGAAAAACCAGGTCTTTATCGCGACTATAATGAAATGATAGCCAAAGTAATGTCATTGGTACAGTAATTTATTACCTTTTCTTATTCAAATTCTATTACCATTGAAGCGCACCCTAAAAATAGCTGCAAAGGTACTAGCAGGCATTATCATTTCGGTGGTATTGCTGCTGGTATTAGCTATTGCATTGCTGCGCTTACCCGTAGTGCAAACCTTTGTTACTCATAAGGTAGTTGCTTTTGTATCGGGCAAAACACATACAAAGATTGAGCTTGACAAGATATACATCGGCTTTCCAAAGTCGGTTGTACTGGAAGGCCTATACGCCGAAGACTTGAACCATGACACTTTATTGGCAGTTACAAAGCTAAGCGTAGATATAGATATGCTTAAGCTTTTACATAATACTGTAGAGATAAACAAGGTGAACCTAAATGGTGTAAATGCCAATATATTCCGTAGCGAGGCAGATAGCACATTCAACTTCAATTTCTTTATTACGGCCTTTACAGGTGCACCTAAACAAGATAAGTCTGATACAGATAACACGAAAGGCAAACCTTGGAAAATACAGGTAAACAACGTGCTGCTAGAAAACATACGAGCCACCTTTAACGATAGCATAGCGGGTACTGAAATAGCAGGCCGCATAGGTAAGCTAGACCTGAACATGAAGGCCATGGATATTCAGAAGCTGAGCTTTGAAGGCAAGGAGCTAACGCTAGAAGATGCCAATGTGCGCATAGCACAAAACAAACCTGGCACTAATTCTCCAGATACCGCTATTGTAGTAATGCCCTTGCTTGCCATGAACAAGTTGAACTTACACCGTGTAGATTTTGTGTACGAAAGCCTACCTAACGGACAGCGCATAAAGGTACATGCTGGCAACGCCATACTAAGGCCCGACGAAATAGACTTGAACGCGCACAAGATAAAAGCCAAGAGCGTTCAGATAGACAGCACAAGTGTATTTATAGCGCTGCGTAAAGATGAAGATACCAGTAAGGTAGAAACAAAAAGCAATGATGTACATCCCCCCCCTGCTGCACCCTGGATAGTAAGTGCAGGTAAGCTAAAGCTAGACGCAATTGACTTTAAGCTAGATTTTACTAATGTGCCTAGGCAAGCCAAAGGCATGGACTACAACCACCTATATGTACAGGATATACATGTTGATATTGAAGACGCATATTATAGCCCTACACATACCGAGGGCCGCATACATAACGTAACCGCGCGAGAGCAAAGCGGAATAGTATTAAAACAACTAGTAGCCGATGTGATATACGACGAACACTATGCACAGCTTAAAAACCTTAAGGTAGTTACCAATAGCTCAACCATAAGCCGCGAGGCGAAAATAACATACACGCGTATAGAGGATATAGGCAAAGATGTAGGCGAGCTGGGCATACAAGCCGACCTGCGCAATACAAGAGTAGCTATAAAAGACATACTGGTATTTGCGCCTATGCTAAAAGATGCGATAGTGTTTAAGGGCAACGAGGATAAAATGATTGCTGTAAGCGGAAAGGTACACGGCAAGCTGAAGGATATATTTGCCGAGAATTTAGAAGTGAGTGCTTTGGACTCTACAACTATAAAACTGGATGGGCACATAATAGGCCTACCCGATGTATTAAATGCAAAATACGATGTAGACATAAAGAGCATTGTAACCAACAAAAAAGACTTGAACCAGCTATTAGGAGATAGTGTACTAAAAGCTATTAATGTACCAAACAATATAGCCCTTAGCGGTAAAGTAGATGGCAGTATGCGCGATGCAGCTGCCAAGCTAAACCTACAAACCAGCAGCGGCAACGCAGTAATAGATGCTACTTTTAAAATGCAACCCGGCGATACTGCATATACTGCTATAGTAAGCACCGAAGCATTGGACCTTGGTTACTTATTGCGCAACGAAAAACTGCTTGGACCCATTACTATAAAGGCTGATGTAAAAGGGCATAACTTCAGCATCAATAACCTAGCAGCAGATGTAAAGGCAGAAATAGAATCTGCCATGATTAATAAGTATAACTATAAGAATATAAGCATTGATGCAACAACGGAAAAGAACTTGTATAAGGCGAAGATTGTTTCCGATGACCCTAACCTAAAGTTGAAACTAGATGGCATCGCTTCTTTCAAAACCGATTCGCAGTATATAGTTGGATTATTAGATCTACAAGGTGCCAACTTACAAGCTTTAAACCTGCACGATGAAAATGTACGCGTAGCAGGTAAGTTAAACGCTATGATAGACGGCGACCTTAAAGCACTGAAGGGCGATGCCAGCATAAGCGACGTAATGGTGATAAAGGGCGATGACACTTATCGCGTAGATTCCTTAGCTGTAGTATCGGTAAACGATAAAAAACGCAGCAAGCTAAAGATGGACAACGGCGTAATAATGGTAGACTATGATGGCACCGTACAAGTGCCACAGTTAATTTCATCGCTCACGCACCACATCAACCAATACTTTCTTATCAACCCCGCAGTTGATACTATAACTGTTGATACGGCTACGCAAGATTTTACTTTAGCTATAAAAATTTCACCACACCCTATTTTGGATGGAGTGTTGCTACCCGGTTTGAAAAAATTTAACGGCCTTGAATTGCAAAGCAAATTCGATAGCAAGGAAAACATACTTGAGCTTGATTTGGATTTGCCTGTAATAGAATACAACACTATAGGTGCCGAACAAGTAAGTTTCAAACTAAATACTACAGAGGAAGCTTTGGAGTATAAACTACAAGCCAACACCCTAACAGCTGGCCCTGTTAAGTTGGCTGAAACTACTTTTCAAGGTAAGGCAAAAGATAATGTGCTCGATTTTGCTTTGAACATTTTTGATGAAGACAGCGCAGATAAATTGATAGTAGCCGGCGACCTTCGCGAAGACGAACCAAAGGAATTTAAACTACACTTAAGCGAAGACAAACTTACCATTAGCAATACCAAATGGACATTGCCAAGTGACAACTACATTGCCTTTGGCGCTAAAGGCTTAATGGTAAACGATATAGTATTGAACAATGGTGGCCAATCGCTTTCGGTACAATCATCGGAAGATGGCAACGAAATGAAGATAGACGTAAAGCAGTTTGAGCTAGGTACTTTATCGCAAATAGTAGAGCGCGATACGCCATTAATACGCGGCGTACTAAATGGCACAGCTGAGTTGCGCAACTTAAAAAAGGCAATGGCTTTTGTAGCTGATATGACCATTGATAAAACACACTACATGGCGCACCCAGTAGGTGATATAAAAATAAAGGCAGATAACCTTACAGCCAACCGATACACAGCTCAAGTAAGCATAAGCGGCTATGGCAACGATGTGCAAGCAAATGGCTACTACAGCAATGCAAGCAGCACCAATAACCTCGACTTTAAGGTAGATATAAACAAGCTAAACTTGGTAACTGTAGAACCCTTTACAGGGTATCAAATACGCCGTAGCAAAGGCTACTTGGCGGGCGAAGTAACAATTACTGGCACCTCTGCCAAGCCAGCCATAAATGGATTTGTAGATTTTAAAGATGCCTCGTTCAATGTAGCTTATCTAAACAACTACATTACCTTAAAAGATGAACGCTTAGCTATAGACCCTAAGGGTGTATACTTTAAATCTTTCACCATACTTGATTCGTTGGGACGAAAAGCAAACCTTGCAGGTGCTGTTTACACTAATGATATGTTCAAGACAATGAAGTTCGATGCCAAGCTAACCACCAACAACTTTACCGCATTGAACACAACCATTCGCGATAATCCTCTTTTCTTTGGCAAGGTGATAATAAGCAGCGACATAAGCATTCAAGGGGATAACACTCTGCCTATAGTACGTGCAGACCTAGATTTGCTGAAAGGTTCCGACATTGCAGTTATCGTTCCATCATCAAAAGTAAGTGTAGACCGTGGTGAAGGCGTGGTAGTACTGGTTGATACTGCTTCCACTTATGATATAATGAATAGTACCGACACTGCCGAACTGCTTACTGCATTTAGAGGTATTGACCTTAGTGCGCGCATAACTATTAACGATGGAACAACTTTGAAGGTGGTAGTTGACAAGCAATCTGGCGACTCGTTAGTAGTGCGTGGTGAGGGTAAGCTAAGCTTTACAATGGATGAAAGTGGCAATCAAAATTTGATAGGCACTTATTACTTAAACTCTGGCGGCTACCGTGCTACTATCCAAAAGATAATAAAGCGGGAACTGAAGATACAGCCTGGCGGCAGCATAACTTGGAACGGTAGCCCGCTAGATGCTGAGGTAGATATAACTGCGGTGTATTCTGTAAATACTTCGCCTGTAGATTTATTGGCTAGCGACCTTGGCGCCACTAGTGTGCAAGAGTTGAATGCCTACCGCAAGCCTCTGCGCTTTGATGTATTGATGAGCATGCAGGGCAAACTTTTGAAACCGAAAATCGACTTTAAACTAGGCATGGCTGAAGAAGACCAGAATGCCTATGGGGGAATGGTGTATGCAAAAGTAACTTCGCTGAACAACGACCCTAGCGAATTGAACAAGCAAGTGTTTGCATTGCTAATAATGAAGAAATTTATACCATCGGGTATAGCAGGCGAGGGGGCAGGCGCTGCAGCAAGCAATTTTGCACGCAATAGCGTAAGTCAAATATTGACCGACCAATTGAACCGCTTATCGGGCTCGCTTATAAAAGGTGTTGACCTTAGCTTTGGTATACGCAACAATGATGAATACACGGCCCAGGGCACTACGCAGAACACGCAGTTTAGCGTAGGTGTAAGTAAGTCATTCTTCCGCGATAGGCTGAATGTAAAACTAGGTACCAGTGTAAGTGTAGACAACAACACGGGAAGTGTAAGCGGCACCGATGCTAACAGCCTTACAGGCGATATAGTGCTTGAGTATAAAATAAACAAGGAAGGAACTCTGCGCTTTAAGGCGTTCCGCGAAAACCAGTATGAAGGCATTATAGATGGCAACCTGTATAAGACAGGCGTAGGCTTTAGCGCTACTAAAGACTACGATACACCAAAGGAGCTATTTACCCCAAGCAAAACAAAAGAGCAGCGTAAGGAAGAAGCGCGCTTGGATAAAGAGGAGGCACAAAAAGAAAAGGCAGAGCGTATAGCCGCACGTCTGGCGCGCAAGGCTGAACGCGAGGCCAAAAAGGCGGCAAAAAAATCAGCAGAAACAACACCGGTTAAGGAGGAGCCTACCAATGCGCAGTAGGTTAAGGCTATTAGGTATGCTAGTAGTTACGCTAGTAGCGTTGCATAGTTGCACGGGCTTAAAAAAAGTACCGAAAGATGAAGTATTGTATACAGGCGCCAAAGTACAACTAGTAGTTAATGGCGATGTAGGCAAAAAGGGAAGTATTAAAAGCAATGCTAAAAGCGCTATTAAAACAAAGGCGAACAATAAACTTTTGTGGGCCAGGCCAGGCTTATGGTTATACTATGCAATGGGTGAACCTAAAAGGCCCAAAAGCGTACGTAGTTGGATAAAAAATAAACTTGGGCAACCTCCTGTTTATATGAGCGGCATTGATATACCATTAACCGCGCGCGGTATAGAGGCTAAAATGTATAACACTGGCTACCTTGATGCATATGCCGAATACGAAATAAAACAAGACAAGAAAGGCAAAACGGCAAGCGTACTTTACACCGTGCACGTATATCCACCATTCAAAATAAAGAGCATTGATTTCCCTAACGATTCTACCGAAATAGAAAAAGCAATAGCGCGTACTTACAAGAAAAGTAAAATTGATACCGGCGATGTATACAGCCTAGAAACGCTTATTGAAGAAAGGATACGCATTGAGAATGTATTGAAGCGTAGAGGCTACTATTACTTCAACCAAGACCATATACTGTTTGCCATGGATACTAACAATACCGAGCGTACGGTAAGGTTGAACATGACATTGAAACGCACCATGCCCGAAAAGTCGAAGATTGTATATCGCTTTGGAGAGATAAATGTGTACCCCGATTATAGGCTAGGCACCGATACTGCCGAAGTACGAAAACTGGTTCGCGATTCAATAAACTATTACAGGGCCGATAAAAGTTATATCCGCTTGCGTCCTATTATCAATTCCATATACATAAAGCCTAACCACATTTACGATAGGCGTATGCACCAGGTAACACTAAGCAGGTTGAATGGCCTAGGTGTATTCAAGTTTATAAATATGGAATTACAACCGCAGGACACTACGCTAAGTGGATTGCTGGGTGTAAACATTTACCTTACTCCCCTACCCCGCAAATCAGCATCATTCGATGTGCAGTTAGCCACCAAGTCGAACAACTTTATAGGTCCAGGCATCACATTACAGCTTCGCAACCGTAATGCTTTTAGGGGTGCGGAGTTAATGATATATAACTTGAGAGGTTCGTTCGAAACACAGTTTAGCGGCGTGTACAAGGGGCAATTTACCTATGAAATAAACCCACGTATAGAGTTGCAGGTACCACGCATTATTGCGCCATTCAAAATTAAGCGTAGTAATATGTTTGTGCCGCGTACACGTTTCGGCGTTGAGTACTCGTACCTAAGCCGTGTAGGCTATTTCGATATGAACTCGGCAAAGTTTGAAGTAGGATATAAATGGAAAGATGCTATAACCATTGACCACAACTTGAATTTGCTGAACGTAAACTATTATAATATATACAACCGTTCCGATCAGTTCAATGAATTGGTAAATGGTAACACCTTGCTGCGCCGCAGGTTCGAAGAACAATTCATATTAGGAATGGGTTATTCGTTCTTCTATAACGAACAGCTACGCCCTAGGCAAAGGCGCAATACTTTTTATGTAAATGTAAATGCTGAGATAGCAGGTAATCTACTTGCAGGTATAAGCCAAGCTATAACCAAGCGCAAGGTAGATGCCAACAATCCATCGAAGATACTGGATGTAAACTTTGCGCAATATGCGCGTATGGATATAGATATACGCGACTACTTTAAAACCAGCGAGAATACCATGTTGGCATTGCGCTTTATTGCTGGTTGGGCAAAGCCCTATGGCAACTCGCTTACCATGCCTTATGCCAAGCAGTTTTTTGCAGGTGGCGCGTATAGCTTGCGTGGCTTCCCTGCCAATGCGGTTGGTCCTGGTACGTATGCACCACCTGATAGCATCAACAACATTTTTTACTTGCAGCAAGGCGGAGAGATAAAATTTGAAGCGAATGCCGAGTTCCGCTTCCCTATCGTTAAGTTTCTGAAAGGTGCAGTATTTGTAGATGCGGGTAACGTATGGCTAAACAAGCCCAACGCCGAAGTACCAAACGGCGAAATAAAATGGAACAGGTTGTTTCAGGACTTAGCCCTATCATCGGGTGCAGGTGTGCGCCTCGATCTTGACTTTTTTGTGTTAAGGCTAGATATAGGTATTCCGTTGCGCAATCCTTCGCTGGGCGATGCTAACAAATGGATTATCCGCGATTTAAAGTTCAAAAACGTAATGTTTAACCTTGCTTTTGGTTATCCTTTCTAGCCATATTGCTGTGGCACGTTCTTTTTAGGTAGTTTGAAAAACTAACACACAATGGTACGCAAAGCTACAGCAGTATGGAACGGCACAGGCAAAGAAGGAAGCGGCACGCTTTCAACACAAAGCACTGTGCTTAACAATGTTCAATATTCTTACAAAACACGCTTTGAAGATGGCGTAGGTACCAACCCCGAGGAGTTGGTGGCTGCTGCGCATGCGGGCTGTTTTACCATGAAACTTACATTCAATATAGATGCTGCGGGCTTTAAGGCCGATAGCATTGAAACTACTTGCGGTATACGTTTCGAAAACGGCGCAGTTACCGAATCGCACCTAACGGTAAAGGCAAAAGTGCCTGGTATTGATAAAGAAAAATTCAACGAAGTAGTGGCAGATGCCGAGGCTAATTGCCCTATATCAAAACTACTGAACACAAAAATTTCAGTGGAAGCAACTCTGGAGTAAAACAGATTTTATACATCATTTCAATATTAAATTATTTCCTATGAAAGGGTTAAGGGCATTGCCATGCATATTACTTAGCATAGTTCTTTTATCGGCTTGTAACAATGCCGATAAAGCGGATAAACGTGCACAGAGGCAGGAAGAAAAACAAGTGAATAAAGAAGAGAAGAAGGAAGTAGTAATACCCATTAACTATACCTCTATTCCAGTTACTAAACAAACTGTACCTACTATACGCAAAGATTACGACAGCAGCCAAATGAAAATAATATTGGCCGTTAACCGTGTAGATGCCAATAGGTGGACGAGGCTTGATACATTGATAGTGCCCGATACTTTCCTAACAGATTTTATGGCGTATTCTCCTTTTCCCAAAAACGTAAGTACTATAAAAGATGTACGTAAAATGATTCTGTATTCGCAAAGCATACAGGCATTTGGCGCATATGAAAATGGCGAGTTGGTACGTTGGGGCCCTATAAGCACAGGTAAAAAATCCACCCCTACCCCATCTAAGCTTTACCATACAAACTGGAAAAGCAAGAAGACCGTAAGTACAGTAGACGATGAATGGGTTATGGAGTGGTATTTCAATTTAGAAAATTTTGAAGGTGTAAGTATGCACCAATACGAAATGCCCGGCTACCCTGCATCGCACGCTTGTGTACGACTGTACAAAGAAGACGCGATGTGGTTCTATAGCTGGTGCGAACCATGGATACTTGAGAAAAAGCAAGTAGCCGCATACGGCACACCTGCCTTGGTATTTGGAGAGTATGCCTTTGGCCAGCGTAAGCCTTGGCGTGCATTGCCAGAAAATAAAGATGCGGTAAAATTTACTGAAGCAGATTTAGAAAGAGAGCTAAAGCCAGTATTGACCTTGGTGCTTGATAGACAAGAAAAGCGAGCAAAGCTTCAGGCACAAAAAATAAGGGGCTAAGAGGCTTGGCAAAAAGATATGCTATGGAAGTAGAAACAGAAAAACAAAAGAAGATAAGCTCATACTTACAGTGGGCCTTTCTTGCTATGCCAATCATTGCTGCACTTGATACTTTATTCCCTTTTTTGTTAAAGTCAATAGTAAATAAGCAACTGCAAAAACTAGATGATTTTAAAGGCAAAGCTGGAGGCATACGCATATCGTTGTTTAAGCAGCGCATTACTATTAAAAAAGTTTATATAGATAAGCTTAATGCCGAAACTCGTCAACCCAGCATGTTCGCATCAATAGATGAATTAAGCATAGGTTATAATTGGCTACAGCTTTGGAACAAAGAGCTAGATGTAAGGGTAAAAGCACAAAGCCCTGCTATCTATTTCAACCCTAACCGCTTTCAACAATTACAAAAAGCGAAGATAGATATTGATGTACCTGTAAGATTGGAAGGTGTGATGATAGAAAATGGTGTATTTGATTTTGTAGATACCAGCAACTCGCGCCCTACAGCAGTAACCATCAACAATATACATTTAGAGATGGTAAATGTGGATGAGCACACATTAAAGCTAGCCACTTACATGGTAAGCGCTAAAGCAGATGTGTGCAATGGTAAGCTAGACGCTAACTTTAGTATAGACTTGGGCAACCTAAACCCAACTTTCGATATGAACTTGAAGTTGGAAGGCGTACAACTGGTGCAGCTGAATAGCTTTCTGCGAACCTATGCCCACTTCGATGTAAACAGTGGCAACATCGATTTGTATATAGAAGCAAAAGCCAAAATGGGAAGGTTTAATGGTTATATTAAACCTGTTATTAGCAACCTTGATGTGCTTGGCCCCGAGGACAGACATGAAAGCCTGGGCAATAGAATATGGCAAGGTATAGTAGGTTTTGTGCTTGAAATATTGGAGAACCAAAAACACGATCGCATAGCTACGCAAATACCTTTTAGCGGCACATTCAAAAACCCAAAAGTAAATACAGCCGCTGCTATATTCGAAGTATTCAGCAATGGCTTTATTAAGGCCATTCGCCCTTCGTTCGACTATAGTTTTGATAGGAAAACAAAGGCACCTGATACCGACATTTAACATAAGCCGCGCAAACAGTTCCCCGTTTTGCTGCATGGTAAATAATAAACAGTGGCACGGCTTTTTGATATGTGTGGCAACACTAACACACAACAAATAATGAGCGAGAAAATACAAGCTGCCCCTACCGATGGAGTGAAGGATACTAGCTTTTGGCAACGTATCTTCTCTGGCAAGTTTCGCCAAAGCTTGGCAAACTTCTTCGATGAAGTAGGTCAGCTCACCATGTTTACGGGCAAGTTTTTTAAAGAACTTGTTACCCCACCTTACGAAATAAGTGAGTTTTTAAAACAATGTTATTGGATAGGCAATATGTCGCTACCCTTAGTAGGTATTACTGCCTTTATAATGGGTTTGGTATTTACTATGCAAAGTAGGCCTACCCTTGCCAAGTTTGGTGCCGAAAGTTGGTTGCCTGCCATGGTAAGCGTAGCTATGGTGCGCGAAATAGCACCTGTTATTACAGGCTTGATAGTAGCAGGCAAAGTAGGTAGCGGTATAGGTGCCGAACTTGCGAGTATGCGCGTAACTGAGCAGATAGATGCACTGGAAGTATCAGGTAATAGGCCTTTAAAGTATGTAGTAGTAACAAGGGTATTGGCTTGTATATTGATGGTGCCGCTACTTGTGTTATTTGCAGATGGCATTGCCATGATGGGTTCATACCTTGGAGTAAACCTTACCGATAAAACAACGCTGCGTTTGTTCTTCTCTCACGTTTTCAGTGCGCTTGATTTCATTGACATCTTTCCTGCATTTATCAAAACATTCTTCTTCGGCTTAGCTATAGGAATAATAAGCTGCTACAAAGGTTACAATGCCAATAGCGGCACCGAAGGTGTAGGAAGGGCAGCCAACTCGGCTGTAGTAGTAGCATCGCTAATGATATTTATAATAGACATGATAGCAGTACAGGTATCTGACCTTTTCATGAAATAGACCTATGGCAACACAAGAACAAAATATAACTGAAGGTGCACTTACCGACGAACCTCGTTTCGAAGGGGACAAAACCGTGAATATTCAAGGGCTGAAAAAGGCCTTCGGTATGCACGAAGTATTGAAAGGTGTCGACTTACAAATAGGCAAGGCTGAAAACTTGGTGGTACTCGGTAAATCGGGCACAGGTAAATCTGTATTGATTAAGTGTATGGTGGGCTTACTACAGCCCGATGAAGGCAGGGTAGAGGTGCTAGGACAAGAAGTGCCAAAACTGAAAGAAGACGACCTGAACCAAGTACGCCAAAAAATCGGATTCTTGTTTCAAAGTGCCGCTTTATATGACTCTATGACGGTGCGCGAAAACCTAGAATTTGCCCTGCGCCAAAGCAAAGTAAAAGATAAGGCTGAAATAGATAAGTTGGTTGAAGAAGCATTGGACAATGTCGGCCTAAAAGAAGCCATTGACAAAATGCCATCGGAACTATCGGGTGGTATGCGCAAGCGCGCCGGCTTGGCCCGCACTATTATTATGCGCCCCGAACTGATACTATACGATGAACCAAGCACTGGCCTAGATCCTATAACATCGCGCGAAATAAGCGAGTTGATACTGGAAATACAGAAGAAGTACAAAACAAGTTCATTGATAATAACGCACGATATAGAGTGCGCCAAAATAACAGCCAACCGCATTATAGTGCTACGCGATGGTGTAGTAACAGCCGAAGGCACATTTGAAGAATTAGAAAACTCGGAAGATGAATGGGTACGCTCATTTTTCAATAAATAAAAACAGGTTATGCAAAGCAATACAGGAAACAAAATTAAGCTAGGTGTATTTGTAGTGGTAGGTGCAGCCCTATTGGTAGTTGGCATTTACTTTATAGGCCAAAAGCAAAGGCTATTTACACCAACCATACGTATAAGTGCCATGTATAAGAATATCGATGGGCTACAGGTAGGCAACAATGTAAGGTTTGCAGGTATAGATGTAGGCACCGTAGACAACATAGCCATTATGAACGACACTACTGTACAAATAGATATGCTAATTGATAAAAGCATTACCCAATTTATTAAGAAGGATGCAGCTGCAAGTATTGGATCGGAAGGTTTGATGGGAGATAAACTAGTTACGCTTTCGCCGGGCAGTGTTGATGCTGAAGTAGTAAAAGATGGTGATATGATACGCACAGGCGAAGGCAGCAGTGTAGAGCAGATAATGGCTAGCGTAAAAGTAGTGGCCGATAATGCTGCCGTGATAACCGGCGACTTAGCCGATGTAGTGGGCAACATAAAAGAAGGCAAAGGCAGTATAGGCAAATTGCTAACCGATGAAAAAGTAGCCGACGATCTTGGCGCAACAGTAAGCAACTTGAAAGATGGTACGCAAGGGCTAAAGGAAAACATGGAAGCAGCTCAACACAACTTCTTACTAAAAGGCTATTTCAATAAGAAAGAAAAAGAAGAGCAGAAGAAGCTGGAAGAAGCTGAAAAAGCTAAAAAGCAAGCAGAGAAAGAAGCACAAAAGCAATAAAGAGAAGCCGCACATGTTGCGGCTTTTCTATTGCTGTTAAAGCCGTTACCAATGCCAAAAACAATGCTATTTTAGTACTAGAAACTATTAAATACCAATGAAGGCAGAAACCGTAAACCACCCCGCATATCCGCAGCATAAAAACAAAGTGATGAACGATTATCGCTTGAGTAAAAATTTTTACCAAAGCGATAAGATACTGCGCAACTACTTACTGCATAATACTAGTAAAGAAGGTCAGGCTTATATGCAAGATAAGCTTGAGTACATCGGCACCCAGGCTGCAGGTATAATGAACGAATTAAGTATGCTGGCCGATAAGAACGGACCAGAGTTGGTGAAGCGTAACTTTACGGGAGAGAACATTGATAAAATAAGTTTCCACCCATCGTATTGGGAACTGATGAAAATTGCCGTAAAGAGTGAAATGTTCCGCGTAAAGTGGGAGCCATCATTGCAGGAAAAGTTCAATACCGAAAAGCAGCGCCTAGGCTTTGCCAGCGGCTACCTATATGCCATGAGCGAAAGCGGCCAATACTGCCCACTGTGTATGACCGATGGCGTAGCGCGTTTAATTGATTTGTTCTGCCGCGAAGAAGACCGCGCTAGATTGATACCGCATATAGCTACCAACAATGCCGATGACCTTTATACAGGCGCTATGTTCCTTACTGAGAAAACTGGCGGTAGCGATGTAGGCGCTAGCATAACCATAGCCGAGCACGTAGATGATGATGTATATAAATTGAATGGAGAAAAGTGGTTCTGCAGCAATGCAAACGCACAACTTATCTTCGCACTTGCACGCACCGATAACGATGTAAAAGGCACCAAAGGTCTTTCAATATTTCTACTTGAAAACCCGTTGCCTACAGGCGAGCGCAACTATATGGAAGTAATACGCCTAAAAGATAAGCTAGGTGTACGCAGCATGGCAAGTGCCGAGTGCATACTGCGCGATACCAAAGGCAAACTGGTAGGCAAAGAATTTGAAGGCTTTAAGGTAATGATAGAGATGGTGAACCTTAGCCGCTTGTACAATTCTGTGGCGGCGCTATCTGCATCGCGCAGGGCATTGGTAGAGGCTTATCAGTTCATTAATGGCCGCGTTACGTTCGGCAAGCCTGCCATAGAGCACGCCTTGATACGCACCAAGCTAACTGAACTTGCAGCCTTGAACGTGGCTAACTTCTACTTGGTATGGCGCGCTATAGAGGCGCTTGACAAAGCAGATACAGGCGATAAAAAAGAAGGCTCATTGTTCCGCATCATCAACCCTATGACCAAGAAGTGGAGCGCCGAAACAGGCGTATACATTACCCGCGAAAGCATGGAGCTAATGGGCGGCCTAGGTTATATAGAAGATGGCGTAATGCCGAAGATAATGCGCGACGTAATGGTGCTACCTATATGGGAGGGCAGCGGCAACATCATTATACTTGATATGCTGCGTGCATTCTTTAAAAGCGATGGCTTCGATACATTAAGTGCAGAGGTAGAAAACACAGCTAGCAAAAACGATGCTCATGCCGATTTTCTACGCAGCAACCTACAGCAGCTAAAGGCATTTGCCGAAAACCTAAAACAGCTTGACCCACAAAGCATGGAGGCAAGCGCCAAGCCTTTCTTCGAGCGCCTTACATCGCTATACCAAATATCGGTGCTTATAGATAACCTAAACACTGAAAGCAGCGCATGGCTTACACCATCTATCAACTACCTTACTGCCAAGTACAAAGGCAGCGAGCTAGGCGTGGTAACACCGCTTAGCGTAGACGAAGTACGCGCCATGGTAGCTTGGGAGATATAAGCCATTTGGGCTATACAAAATAAAGAAGCCATACGATTACCGTATGGCTTCTTTATTTTAGTAATATACTCTTGGTTACTCTGCTTTATTCATAGCCTTCATAAACAAGGTATAGGCATTCTTTGTTACAAACTCCTTCCCTTCCATTGCTGCGTCTACTATTATCTCCCTATATCCCTTATCTGCAATGCCTGCTTTTACTTTAATCATTTCATAGCTATCCTTTCCATTTGCTGCAAAGGCATACGTTTCTCCATTATGTTCAACAATGGCATCTTCCGGCAATACTGTAGCATCGTTGGTAAGTACTGCAATCTCAGCATTCATATACGTACCGGGCACTAAGGCTTTATCATATTTATCGAAATGGCAGTGCACTTCGGTACTTCTACTAGCAGACAAGTTTTTGCCTACCAATAAAATTTTACCTTGATATTCCTTATCGATTGCGCCATTTGTATACGCAGTAACTGCTTGCCCTATAGACAACTTATATAAATCGCGTTCAAAAACTGTTAGCGTAAGATGTATATCATCGGGGTTAACCAGCTCAAACAATACATCTGATGGATTGATGTATTTGCCCACGTTTACATTTACACTGCTTACATAGCCATTAATAGGCGAGCGCAACACTATGCTTCTTGAAATATTATCATCAGTTAAGCTAGCTGCATCTATACCTATCAAAGCCAGCTTTTCGGCCAATGCCCTTACCAAAGCCTTTTGGCTTTTATAATCAGCGTTAGCTTGCTCAAACACTTTATCGCTTGCATTCTTATTCTTGTTTAACTCTTGTTGGCGTTTAAAATCTGCCTCGCTGAAACCTAACTGTGCGTTGGCAGCAAGGTAATCTTGCTGTAGCTGTATGTATTGTATATCCTCTAACACGGCAAGCACTTCGCCCTTAGCTATATGCATACCTGGCAATAGCTGTGTAGACTTAAGGTAACCACCCAAAGGCACACTTACCGAAATCATATTCTGGGGTGGTACATCTACTATACCATTTACTTTCAAAATGCTTGACACATTTCGGCGTTCTAGTTTGCCCATTTCTATATGTGCGTTTTCCTTCTCCTTATCGGTTAAACGTACATCGGTACTAGCCACGGGTGCAGCCTTTTCTTCGCTAGGCTTGTTGCTGCTGCAAGCTTGCAATAGCAGCACTAATAATATTAAAATATATTGTTTCACTTGTTACTATTTATTGGTTAATGAATTCAATTCGATAATGCCTTGGTTCAAGTTATAAACCGCATCTAAATACTGGCTTTGTGTATTGATAGCTTGATTAACAAGCACAGTCCACTGCAGGAAATTAATATCTCCATTTGCAAGCATTTGCTGGGCGTACGCCATTACTTGCCCCACATTCTTTAAAGTACCGTTCTCGTAATTTTGAACAAGGGTATTGTACTTTGCTGCCGCCGCGCTTGCCTGCTGTAGCTTAGTATCCATCTCATTTTTTGCAGCTAAATATTTACCGTTGTTTATTTGCTGCTCTATCCGCGCAGCATCTATACCCATCTTTTTACCACCGAAAAACAATGGAATACCAATACCTACTTGCACGCTCGAAA
>JAFDYM010000408.1 GCA_018267435.1 Bacteroidota bacterium
CCTACAGTATCGTAAGCAGTATACGCTTCGTGCACACGGCGTTGCTTTTCGTTACCTTTTCCAAAGTCGCCTATTACCCATGCGCGTACAGGTACATCGTTACCTTCGGCTGGGAAAGTACGCCATGTATGGTCAGCACTTCCTTCTAGCCTAGTGTTGCCATCGTACAGCGCATAGTAGTAGCGCGTATATGGGCTAAGGCCACCTATGCTTACCGAGTGCCTACTGCTAAGGGTAGCGTCGGTAGCAGTAAGGGTTAGGTTATTAGGGTCGGTACCGTACATTACTTTTGCGGTAGTAGTAGTATCATCGGTCCACCACTTTATTACTATACCCGTTTGGGTTACCTTTTGTAAGTAAGGGCCAAGGGTAACTGTGCTTTGAGCAAATGCCGCGGAGCACATTAAAACAATCATACTGGCAAGGGAAAATTTCTTCATGGTTTTGGTCGGTTGTATTTTGCGAAGGAAATTAAACAGTTTTCCCAATACATGAAACCTTGGTTAGTAAATTGTTAATGAAGCCATTGAAATAATCAGACTTTAACATCCATAAAAACAAAAATCGCACGTTTTTGTGCGGTTTTTGTTTTTATAATAGAGTTATTATCCGCTATCAATGCTGCACAACTAAGCGCTTGGTTATGTTGCCATAGCGTACTAGGTACACACCATCAGCCCATCCATCGGTGCCTACAATGATATGCTCTTCATAGTTCAATTCCTCTACAGGCTGTCCAAGCACATTGGTTATGGTCACCTTGGAGCCCTTATCATCGCCACCACTTAGCAATATATGTAGCTTGCCATTAGTAGGGTTAGGGTACAGGTTCATAGCCACCTTATTTTTCAACTCAATTATACCTGTAGTGGTAGTATCTTCAGTTGTATCTATAGCTACAGGGCTGTTGTTTGCATTAAAGGTTTGCCAATGTATTTTAAAGGCACCGGTACCGTTAGGCACGCGTGCGTAGCCGCTATCTGTTACTTGCTGTGTAAAGGTAACTTCATCTACTATTTCCTTACTAGCGTTTAGCAAGGTTAAATGCTCGCCGCTTGATGATAGCTTGAAGTTAGCATGAAAATCCCCTTGGCTACCGTCCTCATCGGCCCATACTATTAAATAGCTATTAGGGGCTAGCAAGGTATTGGCAGGTAGTTCGTACTTATCCAGGTTCAAGTCGTTATCGGTAAGTATGTAACCGCTCAAGTCTACAGTTTGGTTGCTGCGGTTATATAACTCTATCCAGTCATCGTATTCGCCTACATTATCGGCTACGGCAGCGCTATTGCTAGCCATTACTTCGTTTATTACTACAGAAGAATCTGAAGCGTGTACTGGCTTGGTTAAGTATACAAATACATCGTGCTCGGCACCTACAGGCAAGTATGCTACCGACTTGGCTGCGTTGTTGCTTACTGCCTCTATGTAGTATCTTACCCATGTGCCACCTGCTTGGCCAGGTATGCTGGCACCATAGGTACCATCGCCGCTGGCACCATCATTGTGCGCACCATCATCGTACATACTTAGCTTGGTAAACTTGCCAACTATATCAGCGCTGTAGTAAAGGTTAACTGCACTTATACCGCCTGCCGATGTAACCGCTGTTACCACTGGTACATCTTGCATGGCATCGGGCCTAGCCCATTCTACACTGTTTACGCTGTGCGAAGCACTGGCTACCACTGGCGGTACGGCAGTAAATTCAGTATTGCCCAATAGGTATTTTCGGCGCGTGTTTACAAAGTTCTTTAAAGCCGTAACCTCGGTACCGAACTGCGCATACGTATATATCTTCTTAGGGTCGTTTTGCACTACGCTATCTATCATGGCCTTGTACCAGTTTATGGTAGCGTTCATGCTAGCAGTATCTAGCTCCTCGGCTATAATGGTGCGCATGTGGGCTATGTAGCGCTGGCGCAATGCAGGCACTGCCAATAGTTTGTTCAGCAATGGATAATTAACCTTGTTGGCATTGTAGAATGGCCCCCAGCTGCTTACACCTTGTGTATAGAAGGCGCTGTTGCCATCAAACTCCTGCGGCACGGTACGGCCTGTTTCAGCTTCGCGGTAAACGTAATAGTCCATCTTACCTTTGAATATGTAACTATCATCATCGCAGAAAGCTATTTCGCTGGCTAGGAACCAAAGCGTACGGTCAACATCCATATAATCGTTCAATACAGCTTCAAGGTTTGCACTTGGCGTATTGTTCAGCTTATCGCATACCTCTACTAAGTCTTGCCAAGGGTTGGCACGTTTAGTACTTTTTAAGGTATAGCGCGCCTTGTATAAGGCTGTATCTGCACCTAAATAATTAAGTGCCGCAGTGCCATCGCCCCATTGACCGCCCCCACCGCCGCCAGGCCCACCACCCGTACTAGGTGCATCGGCGCGCCAATTGGTACCATCATTGCTTAGAAACCACTCCTTGTAAAAGTCTTGATTCAACTGCTGTACGGTTGGGTATAAGCCCCAGTTAGCACCATTTATATTTAGCCTTATAAAGTTGCCTTTACTGGCCGGTATGTGTTTACGTATTTGGTGCAGGTACACTACCTCGCGCAGAAATGATGGATCCTCATAACTGTTGTTGAAGTTAAGGGTGTTATAGCCTTCTATATCCTGCCCATCTATCCAGCTATCTAGGCTTACGTTAAAACTCTTCTTCTGCGAGTTCTGAACGTTCATGTACGAGGTATTACCCTTAAAGCGGATACCAACACTATCAAATACCTGCCCATTAATAGTAACTGTAGCAGGAATCTCCGTTTTGCTCTGGTAGTTCTGCGTCATAAGCGTCCAGTAGTTGGCCTGCGGAAAATCGAAGCGTACAGTCTGTATAACGCTGTCTTCATAAAATCCATCGATGTATTCCTTACCTAGGGTTAGGCGGTGCCCATCGCTCGATAGGGCCATCTGTTCAGGAAAATCTTGCGCCTTTGCGCCCAGGCCCAGCAGCATAGCCGTAGCCATAATAGGGGTAACCAATCTCCTCATTTTGTCGCTTAAGTTTAATATTGGGTTAACAGTTCCATAACCCATGACTAGGTATTGTTAAGAAGGTTTAAAACCAATCTTAAAAAATTTCCAAAGGTGAATGTACTCCCTAGGCAAATGCCTTTTTACATGATGATGGTCATAGAAAGCTGAGAGCGTTCAGGGGACGCTTAGTCGTTCGATTTCATTCTTTCTACACCCGTATCATCATCATCGGGTTTGTTCTTCTTTACAAATTCGCCTAAGCGTATTTTTATACCTGCGTTAAAGAACCTGCCTTCAAGCGGGGCATATATCTCTTTAAACCTTGGGGTTCCATAAGTAGGCGAAGGCTGAACGATAGGGCCATAGGTGGTTTGGCGCATATCCAATATGTTCTCAAGGTTGGCAAATATCAGCACATACCTAAAGTTTACCTGGCCGTTTATGCCTAGCTCCCACATGCGCTTGCCCAGGCTGCCATCGCTTAGCTTAACCGGGCTAAAATAGTAGCAGTCTACACCCAAGCCGAAGCGCTTGCTTTCGTAGCCGGCAAAAAACGAAACGATGTGCTTAGAGGTAAGTGGCGCTATACTACGTACCCCGTTTATCTTAAGGTTGTTATCGGTAAGGGTATAATACACGTTTAAGTTGGCACCGCGGTAGCTCATTTTTAAGCTAGTTTCTATACCCTTGCTTTGCTGCCAGCCGTTGCCGTTTACATAGTTTAGCTCTTGACAATCGCCACCTGGGCAGCCTATGGTACGCACCTGCCCCAGCATTGGTTTAAATATATGGGTGAAGAAGTACATCTGGTTCACGCTTATGTTGAAACCGTTTATGGTCGGGGCTTTCACCAATAAGTCGCCAGTGGCTCCTATACTTATTTCGGGGCGTATACTATCCTGTATGGGCAGCACATTTACAAAGCGTAGCTGTTCGCTCTCATCTTGATAGATGGTTGGCAACTTGTAGCCCATGCCGCCATTTAGCCTAGCTACCACTACCTCGCTAAAGGCGTGCTTTATGGCAACATGAGGTAGGCCATATACTCCGTACTTAGTGTTGTAATCTACACGTACACCTGCCTCTAAG
>JAFDYM010000409.1 GCA_018267435.1 Bacteroidota bacterium
AGCCTTTAACCATAGAGCTGAACTGCAATAACTTTAGCAAAGGGGCTATAAAAGAGGAGCGGGGAAGCGAATATGAGTAGAAATATAGTCATAGATGGCGTACGTCCGTATAATAATACATACACCTCTAACTTAATCCACATTTAATAAACCGAAATTTCCCTAGGGAAGCAAAAAAGTATAGATTAGCCCTTGACAAAAGGCACGCTTCTTGTTAGATTATTGGTGTATTAATTGATAAAACACACTATTATGTTTGTACGTATACTAACCTTATTATGTTTCATTCCGGCATTGGTTTCTGCCCAGGCACCCGATTATACCTTTTATAACAAAGGTGCAGGCGTATATATTCAGCCAGATGCCTTAGTGCATATACAAGGCACCTTAACCAACGATAACGGCTCTACCAATGGCCTTATCCAAAACGATGGTGTAATCGAGATTAAGAAGGATATAGAGAATAAAACAAACGCAATTTTCCGCGATGACAACGGTTCAGGCTCAAGCCACAAAGCCGTGCGTTTCGTAGGTAGCGGTAAGCAAGTTATTGCAGGCGATTTCAGCACAGGCAATAACAGCTTCTTCAACCTAATAGTAGATCAGACGTCGGCTACCGATACGGTAGAAATGCGCACTAACGTAAATGTAAAAGGCAGCTTGCTTTTTGGTAGCTCTACTACATCGGGCACTTACACGCCAAACATGTTTTTCCCTTATCAAGGCACCAATGGCTTGCTTAAAACATATGATACCAATGGCGAATACCTACTAAACGTACAAAACAATTTGTTCGATGCTATATGGGGCTATGCAGCACTTGACATGAACGCCCCAGTACCACCATCTACGGCATTTATAATGACCAAGGGTAATAGGGGTAGCAATGCAGGTGGCGTAACCCGTGCAATAGGCAATGTTACTTCATACGATTTTCCTATAGGTACCGAGCAAAACGGATACAATGCAGTAAGGCTTAACCTTCAAAGCATACCGGCAGGTGTAAACAGTGTAAAAGCTAAATTTTGCGATAGCACTAGCAGCGTAAGGGGTTATGTAGGTACCATAGCACCACAGTGTATAGGTTGCGGTAGCCAAACTGCCGACAACACAGGTTTCAACTACTACTCAGCTAGCAACCCTTGTAACGCACAACCACAGTGGGCAATATTTGAAGAGTCGGGCATATTGGAGCACGGCTACTGGAGCTTCGACGCTACCAACAACAACCTAGGTGCTTGGAAATATGACATTGAAGTATTCCCTAACTCATACGAACTAGAAGGTACTGGTGAAGATTCATGGAGGGTACTAAAATACCACGACAACTCGGTAGCGGCTAACCAAGAATTTGGTGTTGACCCATCGGATTTGAACGTAGACTGGGGCGCACAAGTAATGAACGTAGAAAACCCTAGCGACTTGTTTACTTACACTAAGTTTGGAAATAACCCACAAGCTTGCTACCAAGGTAACGGTGTACCGGGTGGTGTATATACCGACTTCTCTCACTTTAGCATGCATACATCAAACAGCAGCAATGCGCTACCTGTGGAGATGATATACCTAAAAGCAGATGCAGTTGACAATAAATTTATACAGGTAAGTTGGGCTACTGCAATAGAGATAAACAACAATGGTTTTGAAGTATTGCGCAGTACAGATGGTATAAACTTTACCAAAATAGGTTGGGTAGATGGCAACGATAACAGCACTGTAGTAAATACCTATACTTACGATGACTACGCTGTAGCACCAAACGTAGTATACTACTACAAACTACGCCAGTTGGATAACGATGGCGCTAGCGAAGAAACCTACATAGTACATGCAGCAATAACCAGTGGTGATGTTTTTGTAATAAGCGACCTAATGCCTAACCCTACTAAAGATGTAAGCAAGTTTACTGTTACTACAAGCACCAAAGGCAGCATAGATGTAAAAGTGTACGACAACATAGGCCGCATAGTGATAGACAATCAATCTTACCAATTAGAGCAAGGCCAAAACACTATCTATGTTAACGGCGCTAACTTTGCAGCTGGTACTTACAACATCATTATAAGCACAGGCAACGATGTTTACTCTAAAAAGCTAATCATCAATCAGCAATAATCGAACTTAATCAATCAATACACCCAAAAGGCTGCTCTTCGGAGTGGCCTTTTTTTGTTTCTATCTACCCAGTATTTCAGTGAACGTCTCTATTATAAATAAGTATACGGGGCAGCCCTTAAAAGGTTACAGCCGTTACAGAAAAAATGCAAGATTTTTTAGTGGTAGAATTTTGTTCCATAAATCGCATTAATTTCGGCATAGAGATGAACCTGGAAGAGTTTAAACAATACAGAGATATACTACCCTCGCAGCCCGGCATATATAAGTACAGCAACGAGGAAGGCGAAGTGATATACGTGGGCAAGGCCAAAGATTTAAAGAAGCGCGTAAGTTCGTACTTCAACAAAACCGACCATAGCCAGCGCATAAGGCGTATGGTATTCACCATCAAAAAAATAGAGTTTCAAATAGTAGATACAGAACAGGACGCGCTGCTGCTTGAAAACTCGCTGATAAAGCAGATACAGCCCAAGTACAACGTAATGTTGAAGGATGACAAAACCTATCCTTACATCTGCATTAAGAAAGAACCTTTTCCCGAGGTATTCTTTACAAGAAAACTAATCAAAGACGGCTCGGAGTACCTAGGCCCATATACATCGGTATACAATGCCAAGATTGTGTTGGACCTACTGAAGCAGATATTCCCTATACGTACCTGTTCGTTGGCACTAACCAAAAAAAACATTGAAGCGGGTAAATTTAAAGTGTGCTTGGAGTATCATATTAAGAATTGCTTAGGTCCATGCCAAGGCTTACAAAGCGAAACGGACTACGACGAAAGCATAGAGCAGATACGCAACATACTTAAGAGCAACTTCGGCTCGGTTAAGTTTTTTCTGCGCAAAAAGATGAGCGAGTATGCCGAAGCTATGGAGTTTGAAAAGGCAGAGGAATTCCGTGAAAAGATAGAGATACTTACCCGCTACGAAAGCAAGAGCACCATAGTTAACCCTAAGCTGACCGATACCGATGTGTATGGCTATACCGAAACAGAGAGCGCTGCCTTCATCAACTTTCTACGTATAGTTAATGGCACCATAGTGCGTACACACGCTACCGAAATAAAGAAGGTACTAGATGAAACTAAGGAAGAACTGCTAATGCGTGCCATAGCTGACTATACACTAAGCGAAGATGATGTAGCCAGCGAAATCATTATTCCTTTCGACCTACCAGAGATAACCTTTGACGAAATAAAGCTGACCGTACCTGTAATAGGCGACAAGAAAAAACTGCTTGACCTAGCTGTGAAGAACGCGCTATATATGCGCGAAGAAAAAGTGAAGCAAAGCCTAACGCCAGAGGAGAAGAAGCCAGCGTTCCGCATAATGCGCACGCTTAAAGAAGACCTAAGGCTGAAGGATATACCTAGGCATATTGAGTGTTTCGATAACTCGAACATACAAGGCACCAACCCGGTAAGTGCTTGCGTGGTATTT
The DNA here is from genome assembly GCA_018267435.1 of Bacteroidota bacterium. Taxonomy (GTDB): domain Bacteria; phylum Bacteroidota; class Bacteroidia; order Chitinophagales; family LD1; genus Bog-950. The sequence goes on from JAFDYM010000409.1 coordinate 3,561, forward strand.
CGCGATGCCAAACCTAGCAAAAAAGACTACCGCATATTCAACGTAAAAACTGTAGAAGGTCCGAACGACTTTGCTACTATGGAAGAGGTGATATACCGCCGCTACAAGCGTATGCTCGATGAAGCCGAACCGCTACCGCAACTGATAATAGTGGACGGTGGCAAGGGCCAGCTAAGTAGCGCCGTAATAAGCCTAAAGAAGCTCGACCTGTATGGCAAAGTGCCTATTGTGGGTATAGCCAAACGCCTAGAGGAGATATACTACCCTGAGGATTCTCTACCCTTATACATCAATAAAAAATCGGAGAGCCTGCGCCTGATACAACATATGCGCGACGAGGCGCACCGCTTTGGTATAACGCGCCACCGCGCACGCCGCAGCAAGAACAGCATAACTAGTCAGCTAACCGAAATAAAAGGCGTAGGCGAAAAAACTTTCGAGCTGCTGATGAAGAAGTATAAAAGCGTGAAGAAGATAAAAGAAGTACCGCTTGATGAACTAAGCGAATTAATAGGCATAGCCAAGGCGAAGATAGTGGTAGACCATTTTAATGGCACCGCAAATACAGATGCTGAAGGCACAAATGATTCTACAGAACCTACACCTGAAAGTTAATACAGATACAAGGCATCGTAAGAATGTTCAACGGTGTAGTTTGTAACTGTGTTAATCTGATCAAGCACATCAATGGGATATTTCTTGCCGCACGACTTACAATAATCAGTCTTAAACCTTACGTCAGACAGATACATGAAGGGGCTAGGCTGGTTGCTGTAATAAAAACTATACCGCATAGAATCCATTACAAAGGTGGTGAACATCATGCCGCTACCCCTACTATCAGTAAAGCTTGATAAATCAGTATAAACAAGACTATCTACCAACTCATTTGTATTGGCATTGTAAGCCATTACCCTTACACCGCTATCGGCACCATTAGGGTAATTATACAAATACACCTGCATAAAGCCCCGCTTATTCTTACACTCCAAGCCACACTCGCAGCTTGCCAAGCCAAGTACCAGTATCAATAAAAAACCAAGCAAAGTATTTCTTTCCATAGTCCTATTCTACTGCAAGATATATAAAATAATAAAGGCGGAGGCCATTACAGCCCCCACCTTCTTGGTTAGCACAATGCAGTATGAAAATCGTTTCTACATTATAAGATGCAGCACTTTAATAATTCCATAAATCATGTTCCTTTTCGAACAATTCTTGTTTTATGCGGTCGGCTTCCAGTAGCGCATCTACCCCTGTAGCGTACTCCTGTATGTTGCGGTCGTAAACATTGCTCTCCTTGTAAATAGTGCTGCCGAACTTGCGCATTACAAAAAGGTCGTCCCAGCTATAATGCTGGCTATCGTTCTGCGGATTTGGCACTTCATTCTTGGCAAATAGCGTTCGCAAATTCTCATACGGCACCCAGTACATCACCATATCGCCAATGTAATTACCAGCCGCATCGCGGTACTCCATTACAGGTGCTAGGGCTATAATGCGCACCTGCATGGTACTATTCTTCGTATCGAAATACCACACCTCTTTCACCTTGTACTTCACTATCTTTCCATAGTCAAGGTGCTGCGCCACTTCTACTTCCACTTCGGTTAGCGATAAAGGGTCAACCTGTATCACTGTATCTATGCGCTCGCCTATATCCTTCACCTTGTCAGTATCCATTATACTTCTAAACTGGTCGGCATACTCTACGGCTGGGTCGTATACCGTTACCTCACCTTTCTTCGCTGCTTCATGTATCAGTTGCGCCAAGGGCTTCTGCGGATAGGCCAATGGTAAGTTCATTTTTTGGTTTACGTCTATTACACGCCATATCATCTTGCTCCACATTACATCGGCCTCGCGTACATACTCAAATGGTATAGGCTGCGCCTGTGCCCTATCGCGCTGCTGCCAGGGTAGTTGTTGCGGTTCGTCTTGCGCTATTGCTTGTACGTTTATACTTATAGCTGTTGCGGCAATTATGGTTTTCAGTTTTATCATAGCTTTCGTTTATAGTACAATGCCGCGTTACCTATAAAGTAACACGGCATTACATATTTTATATTACATTATTTCGAATGCTATTGCGTCAATCTTTTGGGTTTTGCCATCAGGGCCGCGCACTATTATGTTATCTATAAAAATGCCATCGCCAGCCACTACCCGGCTTATTAAGTCCTTCGCCTTACCGCTGAACAATGCGCCCTGCACAGCGTACGGCGGCGTAACAGATGCGTCCTTTTTAGAGCGATAAATAACATCATAGCTTACAACCGTGAAACGCACATCGGCTACAAAGTCATTCAGCACAGGCACTACACCTCTAGTGCTTTTCATCTTAGCTACTGTAATGCGACCTGTGCCATACACCCCGTCTAAAGTACTTGCAGGGCGCGGTATGCGCTTAACCCTAAACTGCTGCTCGCCCATTACCGTTTCTTTGCCATTCACCTTTGCCTTTACGGTTACTTTGGCTATGCCAGGCTGTTCTACTTTTACAGTGTATGTGCCATCGGCTTTGCGGTTAAGTGCGCCTGCGCTTATGGTAGCGCTTACATCGCTTTGTGCCACACCCGGCACGCTTATGTTTACAGGGTTATCCAATCCTATGTACAACACATTCATCAGTTGCGGCGATACCACAGCACTCTTTTGGGCTACTTGATACTCGCCCTCGAAAGGATAGAACTTATAGCTACCACTGCTGCTCTTTACTCGTACTACGCCTGTATATTTTTTATTGCCTGTGGCACTACCGCTTAGCGCCAACTTACCCATACCGTCTTTGTTCTCAACCTTCACTGCATTGGTCAATGGCAGGGCATCGCTCTTTGATTCTATTACCTCAAAGCTCTTACCATTCCGTTTTATTGCTGACGTAAAACTGCCAACAAACACCTCGGGGACAAGGGTAGAACTACTAGCCGCTACCATTACATCGGCATTGTATTGCTCGCCTTGTAGTATGTAGTTACTAGGTGAAATTATCTTGGCCTCCATTACATCTACCACCTCCACATTCTCGCCATTTATACCGCCGTACAAGCGCTCTACTATATGCCCTTCGGCTGCCAGCACATCGCTTTGGTACTTGCTTAACAAGGTAACCGCCGCCACCGTAGGCACGCTATTGAATTTGGCATGCTCCCACGTAATGCCCGCCTCTTTAGGCTCTTCTATCTTCAATGCCAATGTAGGCTCTATCGCTTTGCGCTCTCGCTCGCTTAGTACAGCCAACATCTTATTGCGTGTGTCGAGTATCTGTTGCTTTAGCAACTTACCGTTGGCGGCATTATTCTCTACCATTATGTGCGTTGGCACGTTCACATCATCATCGCGTTTTATCTTGCCAGTCTCTTCATCTATACCGCCGCTCTCGGCTATCATCTGCTGTTTGTACTTTTCTATCAAGTCGTTTAACTGCTTGCTAAGCGCACGCACTTGCTGGCTCTTCTCATACGCCTCTTGCGCACGTTTTGGGTCGATGTTGTATTGCTTGTTTAGCTTGGCATACAGCGCCTCGTTGCTTTGCTTTTGACTGTTGTTAGAAAGGTCGATACCATCGTTTACAGTCTTGAAGGCATTCAACACCTCGCTCGATACATTGAGGGCAAGGATAGCGGTAAGCACTAGGTAAAGCATGTTGATCATCTTCTGCCTAGGGGTCATTTTTGAGTTAGCGGCCATGTGTATAGTTTAGGATGAATAATTGGTAATTATCATTTCAACGATGGCGCATTTGCTAAAATTGTGGGCTCGTAACATTTCTAAAATAAAGTTGCTACGGCAAAATATCGGCGGTAGCGGCGGCGTTCTAATTAGTTAAGCCCAATAATAGAGCACTGATTTATTATGGTTTTTATGATGGCATTATGCTTGTAGGCTGTGTATAGAATTGCGCCGTCTACCTATACAGTTTATGCAATTTGGTGTACGTTTGTAGCTATGGAATACACCAAACTTAGGGAGAGGGACCTGGCATTTTTCCGCGGCCTATTGGGCGATGAATATGTAATGACTGGCGATGAAGCCATAGCCAAATACAGCCGCGATGAAACGGACGGCGTTTCTTTTCCGCCCGATGTAGTGCTGAAGCCGGCAGATACCGCGCAGATAAGCGCCATAATGAAATATTGCAACGAGAATAAGATTCCAGTATCG
>JAFDYM010000040.1 GCA_018267435.1 Bacteroidota bacterium
AAATGAAGGAAAGCGACTTCCGTATCAAAACTATATCGGATATTACCTGTGATGTAGCGCCCGATTCTTCTGTGCCATCCACCTTGTACGCATCATCAATAGCTGATCCATACTATGGCTATAACCCTCAAACGGGTGAACTGATGCAAACTTTTCAGCATGGTTCGGTAGATGTAATGGCCATTGATAATTTGCCGAACGAACTGCCGCGCGATGCAAGCGAAGACTTCGGCAACATGATAGTAAACCGCATAGTGCCCGAACTTTTGTTGGGTGAAATGTCGCCTGTTATCAAGCTGGCAACCATAGCAGAGGATGGTAAACTTGGGGCGCCTTTTCAATACCTAAGCGATTATGCTTACTAAGAATGATTCTAAATACGCTAAATGTGGCAAAAAAAGCGGGGAAAAACTTTCATATTCAGCGCCGTGCCATAATTTTGGTGCGCATTAAATAGGATTGCATCGATTTTTATCTGATTTCACAGATTATCAACCTGTTTAACGCCTAAACAAAACTATTTCAGTATAATGGCTAACTCAGCAATTTTCAAGACCTCGATAGGCAAAAAGTTCTTTATGGGGATCACCGGTTTGTTCCTCATTTCATTCCTTATCATCCACGCTAGCATCAATGCCATGATATGGTATAACGATGGCGGTGCTACTTTTAGCCACTGGGGCCACTTTATGGGTACCAACCCTATTATCCGCACCTTGGAGATAGGCCTTGTTATCGGTTTCTTGGTTCACATCGTAGACGGCTTATTGCTATGGAAAGCAAACCACGAGGCGCGTCCTGTAAAATATAAATACAACAAACCATCGGCTAACAGCAAGTGGTACAGCCGCAGCATGGGCATATTGGGTACACTTATCCTTTTGTTCCTTATTATGCACACTGCACACTTCTGGATACCTAACCGTGCCAACCAGTTTGCACATGGCGAGGAGCTTCCTCTATACAGCATGATGTTGGAAATATTCCAAAACCCACTTATAGTAGTGCTTTACGTAGCTGGCTGTTTCTCGTTGTTCTGGCACTTGCTGCACGGTTTTAAAAGTGCATTCCAATCATTGGGTTTAAACCATGCAAAATACAACAAGGCAATAGAAGTAACCGGTATTGCATTCTCAGTAATAGTACCGCTATTGTTCGCTATGATGCCTATAAGTATCTATTTGGGCTGGGTGAAGTAGGCCCCACCTAAATCCTCCCCCAAGGGGAGGACTTGAAATACAAATTATAAGAGACAATTATTCACTGATATATGGCTGAATTAAATTCAAAAATCCCTGAGGGGAAAATAGACGAAAAGTGGACGCATTACAAAGAGCATGCGAAGCTTGTAAACCCTGCCAATAAGCGTAAGGTAGAAGTAATAGTAGTAGGTACTGGCTTGGCTGGTGCATCTGCTGCTGCTACCCTTGCCGAGCTTGGCTACAAGGTGAAGGCCTATTGCTTTCAGGATTCTCCACGCCGTGCGCACAGTATAGCTGCACAGGGTGGTATAAACAGTGCTAAGAACTATAAGAACGACGGCGACTCGGTGTTCCGTTTGTTTTACGATACTATAAAGGGTGGCGACTTCCGCGCCCGCGAAGCTAACGTGTACCGCTTGGCCGACGTAAGCCGCAACATTATAGACCAGTGCGTAGCACAAGGTGTACCTTTCGCCCGCGAGTACGGGGGATTGTTGGACAATCGCTCGTTCGGTGGTGCACAGGTAAGCCGTACCTTCTACGCTAGGGGCCAAACCGGTCAGCAGCTATTGCTAGGTGCATACCAGGCATTGGAGCGCCAAATAGGCCTAGGCAACGTAACTATGTACAACCGCCACGAAATGGTGGAACTAGTGAAGATAGATGGCAAGGCACGCGGTATAATAGCGCGTAACTTGGTAACAGGTAAGCTTGAGCGCCACTTTGCACACGCAGTACTACTATGTACTGGTGGCTATGGCAACGTGTTCTACCTTTCTACCAACGCTATGGGCAGCAACGTAACCGCTGCTTGGAAGGCGCACAAAAAGGGCGCATACTTTGCTAACCCTTGCTACACACAGATACACCCTACTTGTATCCCAGTATCGGGCGACTACCAATCGAAACTGACTTTGATGTCGGAATCATTGCGTAACGACGGCCGTGTATGGGTACCTAAAACACGCGAAGACGCAAAAGCAATACGCGAAGGCAAGAAGAAGGCTGTAGATATAAAAGAAGAGGATCGCGACTACTACTTGGAGCGTAAGTACCCTTCGTTCGGTAACCTTTGTCCGCGCGATATAGCATCGCGTGCTGCTAAGGAAGCTTGTGATGATGGCCGTGGTATCGTACCATCGGGTCTTGGTGTATTCCTTGACTTTAGCGCTGCTATACAGCGCTTGGGTATAGATGTGGTGAAGGCACGCTACGGCGAGTTGTTCCCAATGTACCAAAACATAACCAACGAGAACCCGTTGGAGACCCCAATGAAGATATACCCTGCGGTGCACTACACCATGGGTGGCCTTTGGGTAGACTATGAACTAATGACCAGCGTAGAAGGTTTGTACGCTTTGGGCGAAGCTAACTTTAGCGACCACGGTGCTAACCGTCTTGGTGCATCGGCGCTAATGCAAGGTTTGGCTGACGGCTACTTTGTTATCCCTTACACTATAGGCAACTACTTGGCTAACGAAATATTTACCAAGCCGATACCAACTGACCACCCAGCATTCCTAGAAGCGGAAAAAGAAGCCCGCGACAGGATGAACAAATTCCTAACTACAAAAGGTAAAACTTCGGTAGAGGAGTTCCACAAGCGCTTGGGTAAAATAATGTGGGAATACTGCGGTATGGCCCGTACGGCTGAAGGCTTGACTAAAGCCCGCAAGTTGATACAGGAACTACGCGAAGAATTCTACAAAGATGTACGTGTGTTGGGCGAATTCGATGAGTTTAACCCTGACCTTGACAAAGCAGGCCGCGTGGCCGACTTTATAGAGCTAGGTGAACTAATGGTGATAGATGCGCTTAACCGCAACGAAAGCTGTGGAGGCCACTTCCGTACCGAATACCAAATAGAAGGCGAAGCAAAACGCGACGACGAAAACTACCGCTATGCAGCAGCATGGGAGTTTACTACCGTAGGCGGCGACCCTGTACTGCACAAAGAGCAACTGGAATTTGAAAACGTAGAACTACAGGTACGTAGCTACAAGTAGGGGGGATTGTCAATAGAACGCTGATTATTTATGATTTTTATGGTATTATTATGATAATACAAATTATAAATAAAAACAGCATTCGATATGGCAGAAGAGAACTATAAACATTCAGAGGTAACTGATAAAATCATAAAAGCCTACTATAATGTTTATAATACCTTAGGTACAGGCTTTCTCGAAAAGTATACGAGAGGGCAATGGTTGTAGAACTACAAAACATGGGAATAAGTGCTGTAGCTCAAAGACCAATAAACGTTCTTTACAAAGGGAAATTGGTGGGCGAGTATTTTGCCGATATACTAGTTGAAGATTGCGTAATTGTAGAACTGAAAGTAGCTGAAACACTAGGCGAAGAAGGTGAAGCGCAATTGATTAACTATTTAAGAGCAACCCACATTGAAGTAGGATTATTGATGAACTTCGGAAAGAAAGCGCAGTTCAAAAAGAAAGCCTTTTCAAATCAGTTTAAACAGAATCATAATTGATCTTAAGGATCATAATAAATCAGCGTTCTATTAAAAATCGTAAGCGATGAAAGTTAATTTGAAAGTTTGGAGGCAGAAAAACGCCAATGTAGAAGGTAAGTTGGTGGACTACACCGTAGATGGTGTAAACCCAGAGATGAGCTTTTTGGAAATGGTGGATGTACTGAACGAACACTTAGTAAATAAAAACGAAGAGCCTGTTGCCTTCGACCACGACTGCCGCGAAGGTATATGCGGTATGTGCAGTATGTACATCAACGGCCGTGCACACGGTCCGCAGCATGCTACTACTACTTGCCAGCTATATATGCGTAGCTTTAAAGATGGCGAAACCATATACGTAGAACCTTGGAGGGCTAAGGCTTTCCCAGTGGTGAAGGACTTGGTGGTTGACAGAAGCGCGTTCGACCGTATAATAGCAAAAGGCGGTTATGTATCGGTAAACACCGGTCAGGCGCAAGATGCGAACAACATAGCGGTAGAGAAAGAGAAAGCAGAAAAGGCCATGGACGCAGCAGCTTGTATAGGTTGCGGTGCATGTGTAGCTGCCTGCCCTAACTCGGCTGCCATGCTATTTGTATCGGCTAAAATATCGCAGTTGGCATTACTACCACAAGGCGAGCCTGAGCGCGCACTACGTGCATTGAACATGGTAGACCAGATGGATGCAGACGGCTTCGGTAACTGTACCAATATAGGTGCCTGCGAAGCTGAATGCCCTAAGGAAATCAAGTTAACCAACATTGCGCGCCTAAACCGCGAGTACTTGTCGGCATCTCTATTCCACGAGTAGATATTGCATACGTTATATTATTGCAGAAGCCCTCGATTGAGGGCTTTTTTGTTTTAGGGGGCTAGCAATTAAGGGGTGCTATTTTGAAATAGGATTTTTACTTCGATGTCCATAAACTTATATAGGCTTGATTGTGTTACAGGCCCTTCATAACCTAATTCCAAAATTTGCTTTTCTACTTCAATTATCTCTTTACATCGTGGGTCAATAACAATTTCATCGAATAGTTCGTTCGGAGAAATACTAAGATTGTATAAGCCATTAGCAACTCCGTTTTCTTTTTTGAAAAGTAGTCTAACTTCATTCTCATGAGCAAATTCAGAACGTTTAAAGGAATGAGTTTTGGCTTGACCTATATTTGTCCTGATATATTCGTCTGCATTGTATTGGAATTCCTGTTTGATTGCATCTACATTTAAGTATTTTACTTTAGCAATAAACTTAGAGTATTCATTTTCCCTATCTTCTATTCCATTATTAATTAAGCTAAGAAGCAGTTTGCGAATTGTGGTTTTCACTTTGATACCACCTTTGCAAGGTGAATAGATTCTCCACATAGCGTCGCTTTCTTCAAGCAATGACCAGCATTGGCCTACAAACGAATCATTTGATAAAAAATATGCTTCGCTATTGTCGTCTAAAATGAATTTTGATCTCAATAGCCAGTTTTCAAATGGATCATCCCACATAGAAGGTCTTACCAAGCATAATGCATTGCTGGAAAATATTTGCTTTAACCTTTCAAAGGTGAAAATCCTGTAAATGGGCAAATCCAAATCTTCTATTGACAAATGGATTAAGTTTCTCGAATAGTTTCCAGAAATTTGGTCTACTTTTTTAGCAAGCCCATAAACAAAAGGCTCAGTTGGCTGAATAAACTTCATTTATTGAGGAATAGTTTAATGATTCAGTAAGATACGGAATTATCTGTTAGCCTCAAGATGTATTGTTACGTTTAGCATATAAACGCGATACTATGAACCCTAACCCACAAACAAGCACTTTACAGAATGTAGCCCGTATTATTCTTGGCAGCTTTATGGTATTAGCTGCTGTAGGGCACCTTTCATTTGATAGGGCGGAGTTTCAAGCACAGGTGCCCGATTGGATTCCTTTCTTTAGTAAAGATTTTGTTGTTATTGCTTCGGGCATAGTAGAGTTGCTGTTCGGTTTATCTATGCTCTTTTTAACGCGCTACAAAGTATATGTAGGTATGGCCTTGGCTACATTCTATGTACTGATATTCCCCGGCAACATAAGCCAGTATGTAAACCATGTAGATGCCTTTCATCTGAATACAGATACCGCAAGATTAGTACGCCTGTTCTTTCAACCCGTATTGATATTATGGGCGCTGTGGAATACGGGCGTATTTAATGCTTGGAAGGAGCGTAGCTAAGCCTAGCTTACGTCTTTGGTGGTTTTAACCAAGCCTATGCCCGATATAAAGAAGATTAGTCCCAACACGCCGTACACAAGTAAGGCTTTAATGTCGCGCATATTGCCGCCAGTATTGGTAAATACAACCGCAGCGTATATTAAACCTGCTATACCTAGTATGGTAAGTATGGCACCAAATATTCTTTTCAAGTTCATGGCATCTGTTTTTATGTTAAATGCCCGTAAATAAGCGTGCCAAATGGGTGTGCTTTTAATTTGTATTTTCACGCACCTTAAAAAACCGCAACACACATGAGCAACATTGCTACTATTGAAAAGCGCAACGGCGTGGCCATAGTTTGGCTTGACCAAGCGAACGAAAAAATCAATAAGGTTTCGGCCGACTTTGTAAGCGGTATCGACGAGATATTCCAACAACTAGAGAAAGACAACGACATAAAAGCTGCTGTAATAGCCAGTAAGAAAAAGGACTGGATAGCAGGTGCCGATATTGATATGTTCAAGAAGGTGAAGCAGAAGGGCGACTTTATTGGCTTTACCCGCAATGGGCACCAATCGCTGAACCGCTTGGCTGCCAGTAAAAAGCCTGTAGTAGCTGCCATAAATGGCGCTTGCTTGGGTGCCGGCACCGAGATAGCGCTGGCTTGCCACGGAAGGATAGCGAGCAATGATAAATCGACCCATTTGGCACTACCGGAAGTTATGTTAGGTCTATTGCCTGGCGGTGGCGGTACACAGCGCTTACCGCGCTTGATAGGTATACAGAAGGCGCTGGACATGATGCTGACTGGCAAGAAGATATATGCCGATAAAGCCAAGAAGATAGGCTTGGTAGATAGGGTAACTACACCCGATAAACTGTTGGATGATGCCATTGCTTTCGCGGTTGAATTGACCAAAGCACCATTGAAGCGTGAGGACAAGCGCGAGTTTGTTGAGAAGGCTTTAGAGGCGTTTTCGTTTACACGTAGCATAGTGTATAAGAAGGCGAAGGAGATGGTGATGAAGCAAACGCAAGGCAACTACCCTGCACCATTGCGCATATTGGAGTGTGTGGAAACGGGCATGGAGTATGGTATGGAGAAGGGCCTTGATGCCGAGGCTGTGAAGTTTGAAGAGTTGATATTGACCAACGAAAGCCGCCAGTTGATCAACATCTTCTTTAATATGACGGAGAAGAAAAAGAATCCGTACGAAGGCAAGGCCGAGATAAAGCCGCTGAACAATATAGCGATGGTAGGTGCGGGCTTTATGGGGGCGGGTATAGCCGAGGTAAGCGCGCTAGATGGACTAAGCGTAATACTAAAAGATATAAAAGAAGAAACGCTTGCCAGTGCCAAGCACACTATATGGGAAGACCTTGACAAGAAGGTGAAACGCAAGAGCATGAGCCAAGCCGAAAGCGACGAGGTAATGGCGCGGGTAACAGCGCAATTGGATTTTGCGGGATTTGACAAGGTGGATGTGATAATAGAGGCGGTGTTTGAAGAGATAAAGCTGAAGCAGCGCATAGTGGCAGACTGCGAAGCGGCAAGCAAACCCGATACTATTTTTGCATCTAACACTTCGGCATTGGCTATTAGCCACATAGCAGAGAAGGCTGCTAGGCCAGAGAACGTGATAGGTATGCACTATTTTTCTCCTGTACCTAAAATGCCTTTGTTGGAGATAATAAAAACACCAAAGACTGCTGATTGGGTTACTGCCACTACGTTTGAATTGGGTATACGCCAAGGCAAAACCTGTATAGTAGTGAACGACGGTCCGGGCTTCTACACCACACGTATATTAGCGCCTTATATGAACGAGTGCTTCTTGCTAATAGAAGAAGGCTGCGAAGCGGGTATGATAGATAAGGCCATGAAGAAGTGGGGATTCCCGGTAGGGCCTGTAACCTTGCAGGATGAAGTAGGTATAGATGTAGGCGCACACATTATGAGCGGTGAACTGGCAGAACACGCCAAGCAGCGCGAAGGTGCCCGCACCAACGATGCTATCATTAAGATGTTTAAAGATGGCTACCATGGCAAGAAGAACAAGCGCGGCTTTTATAAGTACGATGAGAAGGGTAAGAAGCAAGGTATAGATGAAAACATATACCAATACTTCGGCAACCCTAAGCGTAAGGAGTTTGCTACGGAAACCATACAGCACCGCATGGGTATGATGATGCTGAACGAGGCATTACTATGCCTGCAGGAAGGTATATTGGAAAGCCCAACCGATGGCGATGTAGGTGCCATATTTGGTCTTGGTTTCCCTCCGTTTACAGGTGGCCCGTTTAGGTATATTGACCATGTAGGTGCAGATAAGGTAATAGCCATGATGGACGACCTAACTGCAAAGTATGGTGCGCGCTTTAAGCCTGCACAAATACTACGCGACAAGGCTGCGAAAGGCGAGAAGTTCTACCCTGTAAACTAGGCATGCAGTTTAGTAAACATTCATACCTGTATGTGCTTTTGCATTTTTTGTTGCTAGCAATTATACTAGTTGGTGGTTCATATTTAGGATGGTTGCCTATAAAATGGGAGATAATTAAACTTGCCCCATGGGATCCTAGTTGGTATAGAAACATAGCCGTAAATGGTTACAGTTATAATGCAAGCGAGCAGAGCAGTGTAGCTTTTTTTCCAATGTTTCCATTGCTGTGGCGCCTGCTTGGTGTAGATGAATATGGTATCTCCTTGGTAAATCTGCTGCTGCTGGTTAGTGGTTTAGTGATAATAGCAAAACAGTATAAGCTAAAGTCAGCCGAGGCTTTGTTTATTTCAGCTACTAGTGGATTCTTTTATTGTTTTCTGCCATACTCCGAGGCTGTATTCTTTTTTACATCGGTTATACTGCTTGTTGGTTACAATCGTAACAGTTTATTCATTACTGTTTTAGGTGTACTGTTAGCTAGTATATCGCGTTCGGCAGCAGTGGTGTTTATCCCTTCTATTGTATTGGTTGAGCTGCTAACTTGGCAGCAAGGGCAAACCTATAATAAGGTTATGAGGGCACTTACATTGCTAGGTGCCTGTATGGCAGGTATTGTTATTGTAGCATACATACAGTTTGTAGATACAGGTGAATGGTTTGTATTCGGCACAGCATCAAAAATGTGGAATAAGAGATTGCAGTTTCCAACCTTACCCTTGAAGACATGGGACAACTTGAGGATGCTGTTTTATGATACAGCAGCGCTAGCCGCTGGCTTAATAGCAGGCTTTGTGTTGGTGTTCTTTTTGATAAGAAAGTTGATAAATAGAGTAGCCATATATAAGCCCGATTTGGTTTTTAGTTTGGCATACTTGGGAGGAATGGCATTGATAGCCTTGATATACGGTGTGCAAGGCGAACATGAAACTTATATCAATAGTTTGAACCGCTATATATTTTGTACTGCATTTTTTGCAGTACCTGTTATATATCAGTTGCGGACTACTAACATTTCTATACCTATGATATTGTTATGCTTAATTGTAGGTGCTGTAGCATGCTTATTGGTGGGTTATCCGTTTAATCCATATGGTGCAGATAAACAGGCAATAGCATGGATAGATGTCATCGGTATATTAAGTGTTTGTGTGCTGTTTCCATTACTTCGAAGTGCAGCTACTTTGCAGTACTTGCTATTGGCTTTTTATCTGTTCCAAACTAGTTTGCAAATACACTTCTTTCAATTGTATTTATATCAATACTGGGTAGGCTAAAGTTTATGGAAATAATTAAAACAGGAGATGGTAGCCACACGCTATTCTCGCCACAGTTTAACGAGATATACCACTCGCGCCACGGGGCAATACAAGAGGGCAAGCATGTGTTTATCAAGCACGGCTTGCAATACTTGGCTGAACAAGGCGCTAAAGAGCTACATATATTCGAGGTAGGCTTTGGTACAGGTTTGAATGCTATTCTTACCCTGATATCGGCAAAAGAGCTTGGGATTAAAGTATATTACGAAAGCATAGAATTATACCCAGTTCCGCTTGAAATAATAGAACAGTTGAACTACTCTGCAATGCTAGAAGATGATGCCTATCGCACGCTTTATCATAGTATGCACCAATTTACTTGGAACGAAGCGCATGAGATAACGGAATATTTCATGCTAAAGAAGATTGAAGACTCTCTCCTTGGCTATCAACCTGAACCCAACAACTCGCAACTGATATATTTCGATGCCTTTGCGCCAGAGCACCAAGCCGAGATGTGGACTACGGAAGTAATGAAAAAGCTATACGATGCCTTGCAGCACGATGGCTTATTGGTAAGCTACTGTTCC
>JAFDYM010000410.1 GCA_018267435.1 Bacteroidota bacterium
ATTTTGTAGGCAATAGGCCTTTATAAAGTCGTATATCTTTAAGGTTGGCTGGGTTTCCAAGGTGCTGGCTATAATCTTTAATGGATCAGTAACAGCTACTCCTACCCTCTTAGTACCATAGTCAAATGCAAGTACGCGGCCCATTAGCGGTCTTTAGGGGTAATGGTAGCCTTAATGTATAGCATGTTTTCTTTCGGATCGGTATTGGTGGTTACAGTTACAGTTTTCAACTGTTCGCCCTTTTTACCATTGCTGTCAAATTCCACATCAATGCTGGCGCTTTTGCCCGGTGCTATAGGCTCGCGCGGCCACTCGGGCACGGTACAGCCGCAGCTACCTTGCGCATGTGCTATCAGCAAGGGCTTAGTACCTGTATTGGTAAATGCGAATTTAGTTTTCACTTTCATACCTTCATTTATCCTACCAAAGTCGAACTGTGTTTGTTCAAACTTAACAGTGGTCAAATCAGGCGAAACCCCTGCATCGGTATTTGCACCTAGCGGGTCAATATGCTTTTGGTCGAAAGGGCTTACGCTAGGGTCTACCGCATTCGACTCTGTACTTATAGTATTGGTGCTTTTAGGCTGCCCCGAAATAGTCTCAACCTCTTTCTGCAATTTAGTGTTGCTATAAAACAAATAGCCTACTGCAGCCAGCAGCACTACTACCAAAGCTATGGTTACTTTTTGAAGCATAGGTAAATAATTGAAATGCGAATATAATTACCCGTGTAGAACAAGTAACAGCATTTGCAATAAATTAAGGATTACAGTAGGTCTTCTACTTCAATAAGCAAGTTGCTACCCGCCATGTTGTAGCTTATCTCGTTCTTATCTAGCTCGGCCTTTATGTTTTTTAGATAATCTGAATCGCTAACCGAAGCCATACGGCCAGTACGCGGAGTAGCAAATACGTCAACCTCTATATTCTGTATTTTATTGGCATTAACCGGCTCGGTGCACGATGTTTCCAAGTACACACCATCGGTAGTCATTACCCAGTTAGCCCATTCAGTTTGTTTTGTATCCTTATTGTTCAGCCTTAGTTTGCATTTGTACTTACGCAGGGTGGCATTTAATGGAAGTAACTTCATGTATCCAATTTGTTTTAAACTGTGAATTCAAAAAACGAATGGGCCTTGCGGTGGCTAAATGCAGGGAAAATTGCCAGAGGCTCGGTATTACGAGCAGCGAATTCGGGCACAAATATAATAAAAAAAGGGCGTATTTGCTATAAAATGTGCTAAAATGGCAACTTGCGGCTAATACCCAATTAGATATGATATCTAGCTAAAGGCTCTGTCTCTTGATTTGTAAACTGCCCTTGCTGGTATTTATGGTATGCGGTAATGGCTATCATGGCGGCATTATCCGTACAGTATTCAAACTTGGGTATGTAGGTGGCCCAACCGTTTTTAGTACCAAGCTCTTCGAACCTGCGGCGTAGCTCGCTATTGGCCGATACGCCACCTGCCAAGGCAAGTTCAGTAATGCCATACTGCTTAGCGGCCTTCTCGGCCTTCTTCAGCAATATATCAATAATAGTGCGCTGTATGCTGGCGCACAGGTCGTTTATGTTTTGCTGTATAAAGTCGGGGTTCTTCCTTGTTTCTGCCTGCAGAAAGTACATTACAGAAGTTTTCAAGCCGCTGAAACTAAAATCGAGTTCGGCAATATTAGGCTCGGTAAATTTAAAGCGGTTGGCATCGCCCAGCTTGGCGTTGCGGTCTATAAGCGGTCCACCGGGGTAAGGTAGCCCCAATAGCTTGGCCGTTTTATCGAAGGCCTCGCCTGCGGCGTCGTCGAGCGTTTCGCCCACCACTTCCATTTCTAAAAAATTCTTAACTACCACCAGCTGTGTATGCCCTCCACTAACGGTTAGGCACAGAAAAGGAAACTTGGGCGTGCTATCAATAAAGTGCGCCAGTATGTGTGCCTGCATGTGGTTTACCTCTATCAGCGGAACGTTCAGTGCCATGGCAAAAGCCTTGGCAAAACTAACCCCTACCAATAGAGAACCTATTAAACCAGGGCCACGCGTAAAGGCTACAGCGCTTATTTCTTCCTTAGCTATGCCTGCCTTTTGCATGGCGGCATCTACTACCGGAATAATGTTTTGTTGATGAGCCCGCGAAGCCAACTCGGGCACTACGCCACCCCAAAGTTCATGAACCTGCTGACCTGCAATAAGATTGGCAAGAATTTTGGCATCTTTGCAAATAGCGGCAGATGTGTCGTCGCACGAGGATTCTATGGCTAAAATGGTGATACTCACGGGCGGCGAAATTCAAAATTTAAATTTGAATTGTGCGTTTTGGCAACAAAAAGAATAGTTAATTGGCTAAGAAGGCTTCGAAAATACTTTTACGGGTGCTTATTGTGCTACTGCTGTTGTTCGGCAGTTTGGCTATAGCTATCCGCATACCTGCCTTCCAAACTTTTTTGGCGCACCGCGCCGCAGCTTTCTTTTCGTATAAGCTAAACACCAAAGTTTCTATCGAGAAGGTTGAACTGTCGTTCTTCAACAAAGCAGAGTTCGTTAACTTCTATATGGAAGACCTAAACGGCGACACCTTGGTAGCTACCGAGCGCTTATTGATAAAGGTAAAAGTATTTGAACTGTTAGATAAGCAGGTAAGCATAAGCAGCATACAGCTTGACCGTGCTACCCTGCACCTTAAGCGCGATAGCGCAGGCTTAACCAATGTAGGGCAACTATTCGGCAGTACCTACAGCAGCGCGGGCGATACTACGCCTAAGCCCAAGCAGCCTTTTACCTGGAAGATAGAACTGAATGAGTTAACGCTTACCAATACCGATTTTCAGTATTATGACGTAAAGGGCAATCTTGATTTG
>JAFDYM010000411.1 GCA_018267435.1 Bacteroidota bacterium
CGAGTTGCTGAACTGCCGTAAGGAAAAAATAGCAAAAGACATTAACTACACCCAAGCTGATTTGTTAGCGCTGAAGGCAGACTACCAATCTTTCATAAACGATAATGGGCAAGGCATACGCACCGCGCAAAGCATGAAGGAACTGGCAGAACTGTTCGGCTTCTACCTACATAACATCGATAGTGCCATAGCGTTGTGCCAAGAGATAATAGCACTGCCTGGCGTGCAGCCGCACTTGAAAAACCAAACCAAATTATCGTTGGGCGATTTTTACTTGATAGATGGCGATGTATGGGAAAGTACCCTTGTATACAGCCAAGTAGATAAAGACGAGAAGGACTCTCCGCTAGGCGAGGAAGCTCGCTTCCGCAATGCGAAGCTGGCCTACTATCGCGGCGACTTTGAGTGGGCGCAAACACAGTTAAAGGCTTTAAAGTCGAGTACTTCGGAATTGATATCGAACGATGCAATTAACTTATCGGTTTTCATTATCGATAATCTAGGAATGGATACTGTAGAAACACCGATGCAGATGTACGCCAATGCCGAGTTGCTGCTATACCAAAACAAGAACGAGCAAGCCCTAGGCACGCTAGATACTATTAACTACCTATTCCCCGGCCATGCGCTGTACGATGACATAGAATACACCAAGGCGCAGATATTTGTAAAGCGCAAAGAAGTAGAACGCGCCGTGCCTTTGTTGGAAGACATCATCAAAAACTACAAGACCGACTTGAAGGGCGACGATGCTACTTTTCTGCTAGCAGAAATAAACGAGAAGTACCTAAACAACAAAGAGCGCGCTAAGGAGCTTTATCAAAGCATTATTACCGATTACAACAGTTCGCTGTTGGTAATAGAAGCCCGCAAGCGCTTCCGCGTACTAAGGGGCGATGTGGTGAAGGAAAACTAAAACAATTCCCCCTGCGGGTTTAGCAGCTTAGGCGGTGCTATGTTCAGCTTACAGCGTTTATTCAGTTGCTCTATCATGTAGCCGCTTATTTCGGGCGAGTACAATTCATCGTGTTGATGGATGAAAAAGTACAATGTTTCCAAGCCATTATCTAGCCATAGTTGTATGCGGTCTATCCATGCATCTACCCTATCGAAATCGCTTTTATGCAAGCTATTACCTACCCAACGTACAAAAGCCGTAGGGGTAGTCAACTTCATGTGCATTACATCGCGCCTACCTGCGGTATCGGTTATTACGCTGCTTATCCCTAGCTCGCGCATTAGGGCGTACGTGTCATGCACCAGTGCCGTATCTTTATGCAAGTCGGGGTGGCGGAACTCAATAGCCGCATCAAAACCCTTGGGCAAACTGCGCAGGTAGTCGTGTATGCTGGCATAGTCCTTCGGGCCAAAGTTATCGCCCAGTTGTATGAATGATGTGCCTAGCTTGTCGCCGAAAACGGATACGGTATCTATAAAGTTTTCGGTATCGCGCTCGGCATTCTTTAAGCGCTTAATGTGCGTAATGCTTTGTGTAAACTTTGGGCAGAATTTGAAGCCCTTGGGTGCCGTATCGGCCCACTTCTGCACTGTAGCTTTAGGGAACAACTGGTAGAACATGGCGTTCAGCTCAATGCAATTAAAGTGCTGCACATAGTGCTGCAAAAAATCGGACTGCTTTGTGCCTTTTGGGTATAGCTTACCTATCCAGTCGGTGCGGCCCCACTTAGCGCAGCCTATGTACACGTTCGGCTTCGCCTTCTTCTTTAGCCCCTTCAATAGTTCTTTGGTTAGCCTATCATCGGGCGGCATAGTAAAGTCAACTGCGTCTACATCATCTACCCTACCAAAATCCATAGCTCAATAGTTTATTCTGCAATTTAAAGATTTAAGTTTGCAGCATGAGCAAATTGAATTTCTTCAGCGGCCCTGCAGTATTGCCGGATAGCGTAATGCAGCAAGCAGCCGATGCTATCCACAACTTCGACAATACTGGCTTAAGCATATTAGAAATAAGCCACCGCAGCAAGCAGTTTGTAAAAGTAATGGATGAAGCACGCGCCTTGGTAAAAGAGCTAATGGGGTTAGATGCCAACTACGAGGTATTGTTCCTACACGGCGGTGCGCTATCGCAGTTCCACATGGTGCCTATGAATTTGCTAAACGCCAACGAAACTGCTTCGTACTTCGATACAGGCACATGGGCGCATGGGGCACTTACCGAAGCTAAGCTGTTTGGCAATGTACATATAGCTTGCAGCAGCAAGGATAAGAACTACACCTATATACCAAGAGAGTATAACATAGCAACAGGCAACAAGTACCTGCACCTTACTAGCAACAATACCATATATGGCACGCAGATAAACACCCCATATCTTAACCAGATAATAGATACCGATACACCGATAGTGTGCGACATGAGCAGCGATATATTTTCGCGCCAGCTTAACTACAACAAGTTTGCCTTGATATATGCCGGCGCGCAGAAGAACGCAGGCGCAGCAGGTACTACTATGGTAATACTGAACAAAGACATACTAGGCACTGCCAAGCGCCCTATACCTAAAATGCTTGACTATAGCCGCCACATAGGGGCTGATAGTATGCTGAACACGCCATCGGTGTTTGCGGTGTATGTAAGCTACCTTACCTTGAAGTGGATAAAAGAGCAGGGCGTAGCAAACCTACAAGCTGCTAACCAGCGCAAGGCCGATAAACTATATGCAGCTATAGATGGCAGCAGCTTGTACAAGGGCACAGTAGAAAAGGATAGCCGCTCGCAGATGAACGTATGCTTTTTATTAAACGATGAAACCTTGAACGACAAGTTCAATGCATACGCCGAACAGCACGATGTACTGGGTTTGAAAGGCCACCGCAGCGTAGGCGGCTTTAGGGCTAGCATATACAATGCCATGCCCGAAAGCGGTGTAGATACACTTATAGAAGTAATGAAGGAGTTTGAGCGTATGGCCTAAGCTTTTCTACTTCTTTATTTCATCCCAGTACCAGCCGCCTCCTTGCGCTTCGCAATTAGCTAATGCTGCCTTGTATTCGGCTGCGTTACTGCCCTTACATACTTTGGCAGCGTCAACGTCAATATCAACGAAGGGAGCATTACAAAATCCGCACTTAGTACATGATGTAGCAAATACACTTATAAAAGTGCCAATGGTTAAAGTTAATTTTATATTTTCATAGGTTAGGTTTTCGCATTGAATATAATGCGAATGCTTATCCTTTATCAATAAGCTATTATACAAATACAAAAGGCTACCGATTGGTAGCCTTTTGCTTAGGTTTTGGTTCTTACTATTTGCAAGTGTAACCGCTAGCCCTGTATGAGCTTATAGCTGCATCGTATAGTGCTTTGCTACCAAAGTCGTCTTGGTTAACATCTATACAAGTACCGCTGTTACAGCATTCCATTGATTTTTTGCAAGAGCTAGCAGCAAATAGCATACATACTGATGCAAAGGCGATAAATAACTTTTTCATTGTTTAATTGTTTTTTTGGTTAACAATACCGCAAGTATAGGTTTTGAAAATTATCTATACAAGTTTTAATTGCTAAAAAAACTACCCAAAGTTCAACAATTATTACTTTTTATTGGACAGTGTCCTTTTGCTTCATAAACTGCATATCGTACAGTTTTTTGTAGTGCCCCTCTTTCGCAAGTAGCTCATAATGAGTACCATACTCAACCAATTCGCCTTTATCTAGCACCATTATTTTGTGCGCATGGCGTATGGTAGAAAGGCGGTGGGCGATCACTATCGAGGTCCGTCCCTTTACTAGCTCCTCAATGGCGTGCTGTATCAAGGCTTCGCTTTCGCTATCTATCGAGGATGTTGCTTCATCCAATATCAATATATCGGGGTTGTACACCAGTGCGCGCACAAAAGATATGAGCTGACGCTGACCCATGCTTAAGGTAGCACCGCGCTCCATTACCAAGTAATCGTAGTTGCCGGGCAGGCGCATAATAAAATCGTGTGCGCCTACTAGCTTGGCCGCTTTTATTACATCTTCTTTACTTATGCTAGGGTTGCGCAGGGTTATGTTATCATACACGCTGCCGGCAAACAGAAATACATCTTGCAACACCAAACCCATTTTACTGCGCAAGGCACTTAGCTCGTACTCGCGTATATCGGTATCATCTACCTTTATACTGCCTTTGTTTATATCGTAAAAGCGACCCAGTATACTTATGGTACTGGTTTTGCCCGAACCTGTAGCACCTACTATGGCAAGCGTTTCGCCAGCGTTCAGGGTAAAGTTCAGATCTTTCAATATCCAGTTCTCGCCATTATATGCAAACCATACATGGTCGAACCTCAACTTGCCTTTTACGTTAGCGGGTGCAAAGGTGCCCTTGTTAGGTATGCCTTCGTCGCTATCTACCAGTTTAAATACACGTTCCGATGCTACTATACCGCGCTGTATTACATTCACCTTATCGGCTATAAACCTTAACGGGCGAAACAACATATTTATAAGCAATAGAAAGCCCGATATGATACCCACTCCCCGTACATCTAGCGGGTTTTGGTTAAAATTTCCACCGCTTATTATTTCGTGGCTGGCCATCCATACCATGCAGCCTATAGCTATAGCCAAACAAACTTCTACAGCAGGAAAGAACAAAGAGTAATACCATATACCGCGTATGTTGGCATCGCGCAGGGCCGAGTTTATATCGGCAAACTTAGCACGCTCTTTTGCCTCGGCATTGAATATTTGAATGATGCGCATACCTGTAATACGCTCCTGCAAAAAGGCACTCATGCGGCCTATTTGCGTACGCTCATCTTGATACGATTTTTTTACCCCCTCTTGAAACCAACGGGTAAACCATACCAAGGCTGGCAATATCAATATACTTGCTAGGCTCACTTTCCAGTTTACATAGAACATAGCAGCCAGTACCGATAAAATGGTGAGTATATCGGCAAATATGCTGATAAGGCCCTCACTAAAGGTATCATTCACAGCTTCTATATCGTTAATGGTACGCACAGTAGAAATACCGATGGGCGTAGTATCGAAGTATTGTAGCTTGCTATTAATGATGTGGCTATACACCTTTACGCGCATATCTTTTACTATGCTTTGGCCTAGCCATGCGGTAGTGTAGTTGAACAGATAGCGCAGCAGCGATTCCGATATAAGCGATATTACCATCCACATGGTCATGTACTTCAAGCCTTCTAGGTTAAATATTTCGGAAGTAATGTAGTGGTCGGTGGTGTATATGATGATAAGCGGACGGCTGATAGAAAGTACCGCCAATAGTATAGACATAAGTATAGAGCTGTAGAATACCAGCTTATATGGGTCGGCAAGGCGGATGATGCGGCCTAGCAAGCCAAAGTCTAAAAATGATTGTTTTGGGGAATGGGACATAACAGGGCGGCTAAAATAGCAAGCTTTACCCAATTACACGTTGAAACAGGTAATGCCTGCGTTAAATATTGCCAAGCTATAACAATGGTAATGGCTACGAGCAACAACTGATTGGTTTGGTAATTAACCCCTTATAAAGGGTAAGCTGTATAGGTACTATAGTACCTATACGCTTCGCCGCTACAGGTAGTAGCGCTTAATAGTATCAATATGGTGGCCGTTGTGGTATATGGTAAAGTATGCCAACTCGCGCAGGGTTAGCAAGCCAAGTATAGGGTGCTTTATTACATATTTATCTAGCTGCTCTTCAGTCCATTTGTTATTTATAGAGGCTATCAATTTATCGCCTTGTACCTTAATGCGCTGCTGCAATAGCTCGCGCTGGTAGTCGCGCTTTTTAGGTATGTATGGGCCACTTGCCTTAGCACCATGTTCAAGCTGCTTTTGGTAGTTATCTATTACCTTGCTACAACTATGCGATGTACGGCTGGGCTTGCCGTATAGCAGTACATGCACAAACTTAGGCACGTTGAAAGCCACATTTGTCATTTTGGTAGCATTAACCAAGTGCTGTATGTTTTCGCCTGCGCTCCACTTGCCATTCTTCGATATATTGAAGTGCTCATGCTTTACTTGCGTACATATATCAGCAAGGCTGTTGAACGAATCGCCAAGCTCAGTTATGATCTGTTGTTTGGTTTTAATCATACCTAAATATAATCCTATTATAACTCTTTAACAGGCCTGTTTACCACTGTTTAATTTCTTTGATTGATTGAAAACTATACGCAAATATGGCAGAGCGATATGCAGCATATTGGTACTAATAGTACTGAATGTAAGTATAGATATACCCGATGAGCTACTATACCGTGGCAGCAACCCCAAACAATACGAAGTAAATGAGATGGAAAGCATTGCCGAGTTTGTGTTTGAGATATGCCTTAATGAAGAAGATAGTTTTCCTGAAACCGAAGGCGACGATGAAGGCTCGGGAATAAGTAAAAAGGAAAACAACTGGAAACCAGGCTTACTTACCTACGCCAATAACCTTATTGGTTCTACCCTGTTCAATAGTTATGCTATTTCATTTGCTGAGCACTACAAAAGTGCCGAATATGCCGATGTACCTTATGCCCCACCTTGTTCAGCATAGCAAATAACGCTACACAATACATACTGAACTAGTACATCACGCTCAAAAAAACAATTTAATGGAAAAAATAATGTTAATGCTTGGGGCATTGCTTTGCATATATACACATGCAAAAGCCCAAGAAAAAAAACCAGCCAAGCTAAAGCTAGACTCGCTATACATATATGAGATAGAGGAGAAAAACGAACCCGCAAAAATACTACATGCCGAACCCCTATACATAGACTTGATACGCGACTTAGGAGCACGTAAAGGCGAAAAAGAATGGAACTTCGGGTTTGGGTTAACCGATAGGTTAAGGCACGACCGATATAGTGCACTGGTAGAGTACGAATTTGCACCCATAAACAGGTTAGGCCTTGAAGTAGAAGTTCCCGTTACATTCTACGTACCTTTAAAAAACGAACCGTGGGACTCTGTTCCATCGGCAAGGGTAGAGGCATTAAAAATGGCGGCGCAATATACCCTACTGGTAGCCGAGCGCGCCAAAACGAGCTTAGCCATAGGCTATATAAATGAACTGCAAATAGCCGATATACGTGGCTTTGATATAAGAAAACCAATACAAGGCAATGTGTTCAACCCCTTTGTAATTATGGCTAAGCGCTGGGGTAACAACTTTCATACTTTGCTCTATACAGGTCCTCATATAAGTATGCCATTTTATGAGCAGGGGGTGCATACCGTTTGGCAAATCAACACCAACATACATTATATGATAAGGGGTACCCGCAATTTTATAGGGCTTGAGCTAAACAAAGAAGCTTGGAAAAATGAGTTCAACATTACTATTAGGCCCCAACTGCGCGTAAGCATAACCGATAATATACTTATAGGCCTAGTAACAGGTATACCTGTAAACAGGGCGAATGAGCGTTTTAGTATGTTTACCCGGTTGATATATGAGCCTGGGCATAAAAGCGGTAGGCGCAAACTAAAGCATATAACAAACTAAATAACAAAGGCCTTGTAGCTATACCTGCTATAGGGCCTTTACTTATTATATGCCTTTAGGCAGCTTTGCCAAAGCTTATCGGCACTAAGTTGCCAGCTAAACTTTTTAAGCTGCTGCTGCCCGCGCTCTACCAAGCTGTTATATAGTTGCTTGTTGCCCACTATTTTTACCATAGCGTCCGCTATGTCGTTAGTGCTGGTTGGGTCTACCAATATAGCAGCATCGCCTGCTGCTTCGGGCATACTGCTAAGGTTGCTGGTTATTACAGGTATGTGGCAGCTTAGTGCTTCTACTATAGGTATGCCGAAGCCCTCGAACAGCGATACGTACACCATAGCGTATGCCGAAGCAACAATACGCCCTAATTCCTCTGGTTCAACATGGCCTAGAAAAATTACATCGTCCCTGTGTTTCATTTTAGCCAAGGTATCGTCCACATCTTTATAGTCCCAAGCCATGCGGCCCACTATCACCATTTTTTTGCTGCTGCCCGTTTGGTGCTTAAAAATATCGAAGGCGGTAAGCATACGCGCCACGTTTTTGCGCGGATGTATGCTGCCCACATATACAAAGTAGTCGCAGCCATTGGCTATGCGCTGCTTGGTTTGCAGCTGCGTTTCTAGGTCTACGGGCTTGTACACCTCTTTGGCGGCATTGTATACCACATCTATCAAGCTTGGCTTTATGCCATACTGCTTTATAATATCGCTTTTGCTAAACTGGCTTACCGTGGCTATGCGCGCCGCCTTGTGCGCAAAGCGCGGTATATAGTGCTGGTAGTAAGCGCGCGTTATCACAGGGGTATGTTCTTTAAAATGTTCAAAGGCAAGGTCGTGCAGTACTATAACCTGCGGCACTTGGCCGCGCAGGCTGGCAAAGCCATCGGTAGAAAGAAAAAGGTCGGGCTTATTTTTATTCAGCCAATTGGCTACAGCTACCTCGAACCACCAAAACCATAAGAATGGATGACGAGCCTGCGGAAAAAGCACCACTGGCTTTACGTTCGGGCCGAATATAAACTCGGGATCGTAAGCACGGTCAAACAGAAAATAGAACTCTACATCGGGGTTATCGCGTACTATCAGCTTCAGCGTTTCGTAGGTAAACAGACCAATGCCCTCCAGCTTTCCTTTTATAAGAAAGCGCACGTTTACTGCTATTTTCTTCGGCTTTGTCAATTCGCTTAGTTGATACACAATAATATCTATTTTTACGCCAACGACCCCCGATGCGGAAAAAGTTTGCCATTAACCTCATTATCCTTATAGCAGCCAACCTGTTGGTAAAACCTATTTGGGTACTGGGTATAGATCGTGTAGTACAAAACAACGTAGGACCCGAAGTATACGGCCCTTATTTTGCCGTATTCAACTACTCTTTCCTTTTCAATGTTATTATTGATTTCGGCGTAAACAACTTTAATAACCGTGCCATATCGCGCAACAACAAGCGCGTGGGCGAGTATATGTACAACCTGCTGGTAATAAAAGGCATACTAAGCCTGGTTTATTTAGCGGTTACATTCGCCGCAGCATTGCCATCGGGTATTGAGCCTACAGAAATGAAGATGTTGTTCTTTCTGTGCCTAAACCAAATACTGTTGTATTTCGTGCTATACTTCCGCAGTAGCATAGCAGCCCTGCAGATGTTTAAAACCGACTCGGTTATAAGTGTATTGGATAGGCTGCTCTCTATCATTTTCTGTGTGGTATTGATATATGCCGAACCGTTCAAAGGCGGTTTCGACATTATGTGGTTCATATACGCGCAATCGGTGGCATTATTTATTACCATGTTGGCGGGCGCATTGGTGTTGGTAGGCAAGGCCAAGGTACACTTTAAGCTTTGGCGCTTTAAGTTTATACGCAGCATACTGTGGAAGAGCGCCCCCTTTGCCATGCTGGGTTTAATGATGGGCATATACAGCCGCATAGGTGCTGTAATGATAAAGAGTATGCTTGTAGATGGCGGGTATGAAACAGGTGTGTATGCTGCAGGATTCCGTTTGTTAGATTCGGTAAATATGTTCGGCTATATGTTTGCCACTTTGCTGCTACCGCTATTTGCCAGTATGATTCGCCAACGGCAGAACATACAGCCTTTGGTAGCCTTAAGTTCCGACCTGCTGTATGTAGGCAGCGTAGCCATAGGGGCGGTGTGTTTCTTCTTTAAC
>JAFDYM010000412.1 GCA_018267435.1 Bacteroidota bacterium
CAAAAATCATAATCATTCCTGTTTTGAAGGGGGAACGATTATGATTTTTGCTAAAGGTTTTAAGCTATAATATTCTTTGTTATTGCAACTTGAAAACGTATGGTAATGTATAGTAAACCCTTACGGCTTTACCTTGCTGGCGGCCTGGCTTAAACTTAGGTAGCGTTTTTACTACGCGTACCGCTTCTTTATCCAAGCCCGGGCTTACGCCACGTAGTACCGTTACGTCGGCTACCGAACCATCTTCCATTACCACAAAACGAATCATTACCTTACCTTGAATATCATTATCCTTCTCCATTTGAGGATAATTGGTATTGTTCCTTAGGTACTTAATCAATTCTACTTCGCCACCAGGAAACTCAGGGTTCTGTTCAACGAATTGGAATACTTTAGGCTCTTCTACTACAGGTGCTTCAGCTATTACCGGCTCTTCCACTACCTCTTTGGCATTAGGGTCGCCCTCCTGTGTTTTTGTAGAAATGTCTTCTTTTATTTCGGTAACGTTAACTACCTCTTCCTCTTCGCGCACTTCCTCTTGTTTCTTCACTACCATCTCTACGAAACGAACCGTAGGCCTTTGTGGTGGCGGTGGTGGTGGTGGCGGTGGCGGTGGCGGTGCTTTCTCATTCAATGGTGGAGGCTCGGCCAAAGTAACCGAAGTATTTACCTCTATTTCTTCGTCTGCTTTCTTGTCTAAAAAAGACCAATCAACGAATGTAGCACCTGCCAATAAACCAGCAAGTACAAACACCACGATGGCACCTACACGTATGTGCTTGGGCGTAATCTTGCGAAGCTGGTAACCACCATAATCTTGGTTACGGCCTTCGAAGACTATATCGTCCATCGACCAGTTTAAATAACTTCTTTCAGCCATGCTTTCTTTTTTAAAATTTTATTCAGTTTTCGGCTAACAATTGCTTTTCTACCACTTGCCTTATTTCTTCATCAAGAGGGTCTTGCAGGGTATATGTTTTGGTAGATGTAATATCCATCTCGTCCAAAATATCAACCATGCTTTTGTAGCTGGCACCAGGTAGCAGTTTTATCAGGCATATTATTTCGCGTGGCTTGCCGCTAGTATAATTGCCACATTCGGCTTTTATATTGCGTGCCTTGCTAAGTATTACCTGCCTTATGCCGTCGTTTCCATTAAAGGAAGTACGCTGCATATCCTGCACATTTAACCCATCGTAGCTATATACCTTGTCATTCTTATCTATTAAGATATTCAATACTTGGCAATCGGCTACATCCATTGGTTCGCCGCTTTTAGGTTGGTTAAGTTCCATTGCCCTAGGCTTGCCCATAACGGTACTAAGCATAAAGAATGAAATCAACAAAAAAGCTAGGTCCACCATAGGGGTTAAATCTACCCTTACCTGCTTACGCGGCTGGCTTATATGTAAAGAACGTTTGTTGCCGCCGCCTTGGGTTTCGGTTATATCAGCCATACTTAGTGTTTAGTAGTATGACTCATCTACCTCAAAATTCCATAAAACTTTTATTACTCTCTTGCAAACTCGCGTACAGTACCGCCGTTCTCTACGGCCTCTATCTCAATAGGGTCTGGGTCTTGTATCGCATAAGTTTTGCAACCTGTAATATCCATTTCATCTAGTATATCCACCATGTTCTTATAGCGTGCACCTTTTAGCAGCTTTATAAGCACAATAGCTTCGCGCGGTTTGCCGCTACGCAACGGAGGACATGTAGTAGGGACTCTCTTTAGTTTCTTCATTATTACCTTGCGTATACCGCCATCGCCAGCAAAGGTGGTTTTCTCCAAACCTGCCACTTGCAAGCCTTCGTAGTACCACACTTGGTCGAGCGTATCAAGTAGAACGTGAAGAACTTGGCAATCTGCCACATCCATCTTGTCGTCTTCTATCTCGGTCTTCTTCGGCATATTCAACTCCATAGCCTTAGGCTTGTTCATAGTTGTAGTAAGCATGAAGAACGATATAAGCAGGAACGCTAGATCCACCATGGGTGTAAGGTCCACCCTGGTCGACATCTTCTTGGAGCGGGGTCCGCCACCGTGTTTTCCGCCTCCCCCGCCACCGGAGGTATCTATATCTGCCATGTTATTGCCTCTTTAATATTGTTCACTAATTAATTTCTATTAATTGGCAGCTGGTGCTTCGCCTTCTTTAGCTTCGCCTGCAGCAGCATCGCCGGCTGGTGCAGCCAATGTTGTAATCAATATAAAGCGGTTTATATCTTTAGCCGTAAGGCCTTTTATAACTTGCTTTACATAATCAACATCGGCATCCTTATCGCCTTTAATACCAATTTTTATTGGTGTACCGCTTTCGGCAGCAGCATACCTAGCAGCCATTACCCAGTCGCCTAGCTCGTTGTTCAAGCTATCGTAAGGTATGCCTGGTAGGCTCTTTTGGTACTGCTGCAGTTCCATACCGTTCATGCTGGTTACACGCTTGGTATCGGCTATTGGCGTACCCCAAGTATCAACCAAAGAGAAAAACCTCTTTTGATCGTCGGTAAGACCTTTAATAGCAGGATAGCGCTCGCCGTACTGTTGTTCCAGCTGGTCTATCATGGCAAAACGCATTTTCGATTCTTTGATAGAAACGAAAGCTTTGCCTTCTTTATTAAGGGTAATTACCAATACGTTTTCAGCAATGGTAGTAGAACGTGCCGAAGGTACATCTACCGCTACTACCGAATTCGGCTTAAACTTAGCGGTAAGTATGAAGAACGTAAGCAACAGGAACGATACGTCGCACATGGCGGTCATATCCACTACCGGGTGGCTACGTTTTATTTTTACTTTAGGCATAATTTACAATTTATTTATTGAATCAATGATTGCTAAACGCTTGATTACTTCTTGGTAGAAGCAAACGTTTGAGATATAGAGTAGCCTATCTCATCAATTCCATAAGTTAAACCATCTATCATGGTAGTAAAGTAGTTGTAGAACATGATAGAGAATGCAGAAGTACCGATACCGATAGCGGTATTGATAAGGGCCTCAGATATACCGGCAGCAAGTGCAGCAGGATCTGGGTTACCAGTGGTAGCTAGGGCCGCGAAGGCCTTGATCATACCGATAACCGTTCCTAGTAGCGCAAATAGCGTAGCGATAGATGCGATGGTAGCTAGGATAGGTAGGTTTTGCTGTAGGCTTGGTAATTCAAGCGATGTAGCTTCTTCTACTTCTTGTTGTATGCTTTGTACTTTTTGCTCAAGAGTGAACTCGGTGTTCTTCTCCATTTCTTGGTATTTGTGCAAGCCAGCTTGTACCACGTTTGCTACCGAGCCTTTTTGCTTTTGGCATTCAGCTAGTGCACCGTTTATATCGCCGTTGTGCAATTTGGTTTTTACAACCTGTAGGAATTTTTCAAGAGAGCCAGAGCCTTTTGCTTTGTTGATGGTAAGGAACCTTTCGATACCGAAAGTGAAAACTGTAAGTAACATCGTGATCAATATAGGTACTATGAAACCACCTGCATATACTATACCTAAGTAGTTGCCTGGTAGTGGTTGGTGCTTAGTTTCTGGGTCGATAAAGTTTTTAGGGTTACCGAAAACGAATAAGAACAACACTAATGCAACAACAAAGGCAGATATGATAACTACTAATGCCCATGGAAAAGTGCTGCTTTGTTTCTGAGTGGTTGCTTTTGCCTGACTCATGTTTTTTTCTGTTTTAGTTATTGAATTAAAAAGGGTTCCACAAAATTTTGCTAGAGTGGGCGGTAAAAATATGCCTTTATTTCTCTTTTCAAAATTTTGGTTCTAAAAATCAACCGACAGGAATTCCACATTTTATCTATTGATTTTGAGAGTGAAAACGCGATGTTACTTAGATTAGTGCGTGGTAACAATTCCATAACGTGCTTTATTACATTTCTATGACAAACAGCCTTATTTAAGAGCGAAATATTCTCTATTGCCGATATGGGAATGTGTATAAACTTTTATGCTTAAACACATTAGCATACCTTTGCCAGCCAACTGATACAGATATGAACAACCCAATAATAGGTAAATGGGCATTAATTACCGGTGCAACCTCTGGCTTTGGTAAAGCTATAGCTGATTTATATGCCAAAAACGGCTGCAACATAATTATAACAGGCCGCCGTGCCGAAAAGCTGGAAGCTGCCGAGCATGTGCTGCGCGAAAAGTACAATGTGAACGTACTAAGCTATTGCTTTGATGTGCGCGACCTAACCATGTGTATAGAAATGGCGAACGACCTAGCTCAGCGCGAAATAGTACCCGATATACTGGTAAACAACGCAGGGCTAGCCAGTGGTAAAGACAAGATATACGAAGGCCTAATAGGTGATTGGGAGAAGATGATTGATACCAACATTAAGGGCCTGCTATACATTACCCGCAGCATATTACCTGCTATGGTTGAGCGCAACGAAGGCCATGTAATAAACATAGGCAGTACGGCTGGCCACACAGTATACCCCGATGGCAACGTGTACAATGCCACCAAGTTTGCAGTAAGGGCACTTAACGAGGCTATAAACCTTGACCTAGTAGGAACCAACATACGCTGCTGTAGCATAGACCCCGGTGCTGCCGAAACCGAGTTTAGCATAGTGCGCTTTGGTGGCGATGAGGAGAAAGCAAAGAAGGTGTACCAAGGCTACCAACCACTACTAGCCGAAAACATAGCCGATATAGCCTACTATGTAGCTACTACCCCACCGCACGTAAACATAACCAACCTAGTGGTGTACCCTACCGCACAGCGCAATGTGTACGTATGGGATAAGAAAGCCTAAGTTGAGGTTGAGTAAAAACAAACAAGCCGCGAGATAAATTCGCGGCTTGTTTGTTTTTTATGGCTTAGCATTATTACCTAACTAGAGTAACGTTGCCGCTCTTCTCCATTTCTTGGCCGCTGCTGCATACACCTTTCATCATGTATACATACACACCTAGGTCGCATACCCTATCGGTACCTGGCAATAAACCATCCCATCCTTCGCTTAGGTTCTTGGTTTCGAAAACCATTTGGCCCCAGCGGTCGAATACGCGGAAGTATTCCAATGATTTAAGACCAATACCACGCACATATAGTACATCGTTCAAATCATCGTTGTTCGGTGTAAATGTATTTGGAACAAACACGCTGTTAGGGTCGCAGCTTACTACCTTCAGCACTACCGAATCCGATGCCTCGCAACCAAATTCATTGCTCGCTGTAGCGTATACAGTCTGGTTTTGGTTTAATACTATAAACGGCCTACGGCAGTTAGTACAGCTAAACGAATCGGCAGTTGCAGTCCAGTAATAGTTAACCGGGTTAGGCGATGCAGCCCATAGTTGCACCTGTGTACCTACAGCTACCGTTTGGTCATCACCCGCTTCTACTGCTGGCTTAGGCGCTACCTCTATATTCACAACA
>JAFDYM010000413.1 GCA_018267435.1 Bacteroidota bacterium
CAGGGGTTTGGGGCAGGGTGTTTGGGCTTAAAATGGTCTTACGGTAGTGGATTCTTTTCGGCCCACGATTTAAATCGTGGGCTATTGAGTTTGTTGCGCCAAGGCATACAGTAGCGTTTGTTCGTCATTTAAGGCTATAAAATTGCCCTTCCGCAGCCCATGAATTAATTCATGGGCTTATGTTGAACGAATCAATGTATTAATCTTGCAGCATGATACTGTTTAACATTACTACCAAAATAGACCTTGATGTACACGA
Source organism: Bacteroidota bacterium (assembly GCA_018267435.1). Classification (GTDB taxonomy): domain Bacteria; phylum Bacteroidota; class Bacteroidia; order Chitinophagales; family LD1; genus Bog-950. The sequence continues at coordinate 260 of JAFDYM010000413.1, forward strand.
TGTGTGGCTTAACTGGATGAAGGAAGACCAACTGCCGCGTATACTGGGTACGGGCTGTTTTACCGATTATAAAATGTTCCGCATACTAGAAGATAACACCACCGATGGCATAACCTATGCCGTTCAATTTTTCGCCAATACCATGGGCGACTACTTCGACTATATCAATAAATACGCCCCGTCGTTTCAAAAAGAAATGAAGGATGCATTCCCCGATAAGTACGTTACTTTTCAAACAGTGCTAAAGGAGGTGTAATAGACCCCATCTATAACTTAATAGAAACTATCAGTTTGACTGATAATGCATATTCGTGCACTTTTGTATCGGGAAAAAGATTTATCTTAAAGCATCAACCTAAACCCCGTACAAATGGAAAAGAAAAAACTAACCACAGCCAGCGGCAGACCTTATTACGATTTTGAAAACACACAGTCGGTTGGTCCACGCGGTCCGCTATTGTTGCAAGATTATTTGCTACACGAAGACATGGCCCACTTTAACCGCGAACGTATACCCGAGCGCGTAGTGCACGCCAAAGGCAGCGGTGCTTTCGGCACCTTTGTAGTTACGCACGATATAAGCAAATACACCAAGGCAAAGGTGTTTAACGAAATAGGAAAGCAAACACGCATCTTTTTGCGCTTTAGCACCGTGGGTGGCGAAATGGGCAGCGCCGATACCGAGCGCGACCCACGCGGCTTTGCTTTAAAGTTCTATACCGAAGATGGCAACTGGGACCTTGTAGGCAACAACACTCCAGTGTTCTTTATTAAGGACCCGAAAAAGTTTTCGCACTTTATACATACGCAGAAGCGCCACCCGCGCACGCACTGTAAAAGCCCAACTATGATGTGGGATTTTTGGAGCTTGAACCCGGAATCGCTACACCAAGTACTGATACTAATGAGCGACCGAGGTACGCCGTTCAGCTACCGCCACATGGATGGCTTCGGTAGCCATACCTTCTCGCTTATTAATAAAGATAACGAGCGCGTATGGGTTAAGTTCCACTTCAAAACGCAGCAAGGCATCAAAAACTTTGTGAACGATGATGCGGTAACTACTAAAGGCACCGATCCAGACCATGCACAACGCGACTTGGTAAACGCTATCGACAACAAGGAGTTTCCGCGTTGGAACATGAAGATACAGGTAATGACCGACGAGCAGGCCAAGGCCTTCCGTTGGAACCCCTTCGACTTGACAAAGGTATGGCCGCACGGCGATTTCCCTTTAATAGATGTAGGCTATATAGAATTGAACGAAGTGCCTAAAAACTACTTCCGCGATGTAGAGCAGTCGGCATTTGCGCCTGCACACGTGGTAGATGGCATAGGCTACTCGCCCGATAAAATGTTACAAGGAAGAATACTAAGCTACCCCGATGCACACCGCTACCGCCTAGGTGTAAACTACGAGCAGATACCTGTAAACCAGTGCCCGTACATGACCACCAACTACCAGCGCGATGGCCATATGCAAGTAGGTACTAATGGCGAAGATAGTCCTAACTACCGCCCAAACAGCTTTGATGATGTAGTGGCTGATGAAAGCTATAAAGAGCCTGCACAGGTGCTTGATAGCAACATAGCCGATTGGTTCGACCGCAACGAAAACGATAACGACCACTATACGCAGCCGGGCTTGCTATACACCAAGGCCATGAACGATGCTGACCGCAAAAACCTTGTAAGCAATATAGTAGGTGCCATGAGCGGTATAGATGGCCCTAAGCGCGATGAAATCATCAACAGGCAATTGTGCCACTTCTTCCGCGCCAACATAGGTTTGGGTATGGCCATAGCGCAAGGCCTAGGCGTAACGCTAGATGAGAATGCTATGAAGCATATGAATAAATAGATAAGATAACAACAGGTGCAGAGGGTTAGGTATGCCCCGTGGTGCGTGTGCCACGGGGCTTTTTTTATTCTATTACTAACTTAGATTGCAACAAACGCCCATTGCCATCTAGGCTAACAATGTAAATACCACTTGGCAAATCCGATACACTAACGGTTTCGGTAGGCGTATCAACTTCTTTCGAAAGTATATGCCTGCCTAGCATATCTGTAACATGCATCTTTGTGCCAAACATGTTGCTTGGCACTTCTACCATTACCTTATCGTTAGTTGGGTTAGGGTATATATTAAGTTTTACATCTTCATATGCTTCGCTTATGCTAAGGTATGATGCTATGGTGTGCAGCGTAGTATTAGTAATTACGGCTTCGTTATAGTCGAAGTAAATAGCCGCAGTATTCTTTATCTCGCTGCCTACAGTCAGGTTGGGCTTTTGCTGTATGCTGAACGACACCCAACCTTTGCTTGCGCTTTCGTTACTAAGAGAATCAGGGAGCATGATGCTTTTGTATATAAAATACACAGTGTCCCCATCTACCCTAAGCGAAAAATTATTGACGTGGCTAGTGGCTATAAACCGTAGGCTGTTTATATCCAAGTTCGGGCTTATCACATCTTTCAGTACTATGTTTACAGCTACATCGTTACCCGTATTTTGAAAGTTGATGGTATACTGCATCTTATCTCCGGCTAGTATATATCCGCGTTCTGTTTCGCCACAGTTGCCCGGCACTTTATTGTTCGGGTCGTACGATGAAATAACTACTTGCTGTGTTCTAGCGGTATCGTTGCTTAAGTTTTGGTCTGTGTCTAGTTGCAAGGCTACCGAACCTACATTGAGCAAGGCTTGGTTAATAGTAGCCGAGGCCGAAACTGTATAGCCAATGGGTATTATCCTGCGTTGAAACCTTATTAAATGGCCATACCATGTTGCCACGTCATTGTTTGCATTGTAGTTATCAATATTAGGATAATGAGCAAAAAAGTAATCTAAAACAGAATCGTTCAGTATATCAGCTTGGTAGTAAGCCAAATTATTTGCTAGGTTGCTTATTTGAACTTGGTACGTAGCTAACCTTGTAGCACTTATAGTACTAGTAGGTATTACATCTATTGCAATATCTTTATATGTTGCAGGTATGCCAATACCAAAATTGTTATTATTATAAAGCGCGCCTGGTGTGGTAGCATTAACTGTAAGTTGCGTTGGCAATATTGGTTTGCCGGCATATAGGCCAGTTGACGGCTTAGTAATAGAATAGTATCCAACAGGTACGTTAATAGAATAATTGCCGATAGAATTTGTTGTAGTAAAATAATTGCCCACTTTTACTAGCTCATAAGGCAACCTTTGCTCGCTGCCTTCCCTGATCCCATTACTATTTTCATCTGCAAAAATATTGCCTGACACTTGCGCTAAGCTGGTATTTACACCAAAGTTAAACCCGCAATTGATTAAACCTGGTGCAGTAAAGGTATATCCATAATTTGATCCAAGGGTAAACGTTGAGCTATTAGAATTTGGATATTGCAAAGCTATGTAGAAGTAAGTAGAATATGGCACTATGTGCATATAATAGCCAGTGGAATCGGTAGGGCTATTTAATATTAAATCAGATGAAATGTAGCATCTTACGTTTACAGCTTGTAATGGATTCTCTGTTGGGTCGAAAATTCCATTAGCATTTGCATCAACAAAAGCATATCCACAAATTGTGTCATTCCATTGTTTAACCAATGTTGGCGAACATATAGTATCCGAACACCCAAAAAGAGTATCGACA
>JAFDYM010000414.1 GCA_018267435.1 Bacteroidota bacterium
CAACAAATACATTGTAGGCTCCGCGCCATTGTATTACCCCGATATGTTCAAGAAGGTGGGCTACAACTACAAAACAGAACACAAAGAAAAGGCTTACACCTTTGGCCAAATGAGTTTTGGGTACGATAAGGATAAAGAGCAATTCAAGTTTGTAGGTGTAGAAGCAAACGCTTTTGATGTACAGAACGGCGATGTGCTACTGGAAATAGCAGGTGAAAAGATAACCCTTGCCAATGCCGAAGAAGTAATAGTGCGCGAAATATATGAGAACAGCACAGGTGATGCATTGAAGATAAAAATAAGCCGCAACGGTAGCGAAATGGTAGTAACAGGTAAGCCGCAGACTGGTACCCGCACCGTTAAAAACTATATAGGCGAAATGGATTCGCCGAGCGAAAAACAAGAAGCCACCTTTAAGTATTGGCTGAACAACTAATATAACTATGAGCAAGCTGCGCGATGCCTTTAGCCGCCAAACTACTGGCGAAGATATTGGGCTAGATAGAACGGCTGCTAAAGGCAGGCAGCGCACCATAAATACCGATGGTAGTTACAACATGCAGCGGATTACAGGCCGCTTTATGGGTAACTTCTACTTATACCATTGGCTTATTACCACTAGTTGGAAGAACTTTTGGCTGTTCGCATTCTTCTACTATGGTATTATGAATCTTGTATTTGCCAGCATATACTTTTTGCTAGGTCCCGATACACTGGGCGGTATGCAGCAAGGCGGCAAGCTTACGCAGTTTATGTATTGCTATTTTTTTTCGGCGCAGTCGTTTACTACAGTAGGTTATGGCGGGCTGCACCCGGTAGGCAAAATATCCAACGTTGTTGCCACTATCGAGGCTTTTATTGGCGTAATGACCTTTGCCGTGGCTACGGGTACTTTATTCGGTAGGTTTTCTAAACCTGTATCGCGCATTAAGTACAGCGCCAATGCCATAATAGCACCGTTTAAAAATATTACCGCCTTGCAGTTTATGGTAGCTAACGAGCTGGATAATACCCTAATGGATATGGAAGCACGTGTAAACCTAAGCTGGGTAGAAGATGAAGGCAATGGAAAATCTATACGCAGGTTTGAACAAGCTAAGCTTGAGTATGAAAAGATAGCAATGTTTCCAACTAGTTAGACCATTAACCACCCTATAGATGAGGACAGTGCCTTATATGGCAAAACAGAGCAAGAGTTGCGCGATATGGATGTAGAAATATTTGTGCTGCTAAAAGGTTATGATGATGTTTTTGCACAAACTATTTACAGCAGGCAATCATACACCACTGCACAGTTTGTATACGGCGCAAAATTCCGTAGGCCCTTTGCAGTAAACAATGAAGGGCAGCTAGTAATGGACCTGAAGAAAGTAGGCGAGTACGACGTAGCGCCTTTACCTACTAATGCCTAGCAATAACTAGCCGCTTGGTAACATTGCCAATCTGTACATAGTATATGCCCGGCGCATAAGCCGATAGCTGCTTAAACTGCGCTTGCCCATTACCCAATTCTACCTCCTGTAGTTTCATCCCTTTTATATCATACAAATAAGCATGCTGTTCAGTGCCGCTGTATTGTATGCTAACAGCATCTGAGGCTGGGTTAGGGTATGTATATATCTCATTATTGGCAGCATTGGGGCTAATTATACTGGTTGATATTGTATCGCCAGGGTTAACTGGTGGGTTGGCGCTAATACAGTCGCTTACAGTAATATTTAGCAACACAGGATACTGCGATAGCAAGTTGGCATTTCTGTATTCGCTTACCAATACATTCATTATATATATACCAGCACCCTGTGGCACTATTTGTATTTGCCCAAAGTAACTGTTTATCGTACAATTAGAGGCTGCGCCAAAAGGCTGTGTAGCATTATAGCCTGGGTAAAAAGTTACCGGTGGATATGGGCCACCATAGGGTGGGTTAGGTGCAGGTTCCGAAGGGCTGGCACCCGATAGAGGATTGGCTAAACTAAACACTAAACTGTCGCCATCTATATCGGTACACCAATTTACTATGTTGGTAGTATCATATATGCGTATATACCTTGCTAGGTCAAGATTAAATGTAGGTGAATTATTGTTGCTGTTGGCTGGTATAGTGGCAGTAAAAACCGAGCCTTGATCGCCAGGATTATAAATGTTTAGTACAGTAAATGGCAGGCAGCAGCGTTCATGTACCAATGTATAGGTAGTGTTAGCCGAGGGCAACACAAAGGTGGATGTATATACCCCCACCTCGCGGCATACCGCAGGGGGAACGGAGCATGGCAGCGTAGTGTCTCCTTCTATAACAGTTACAACAGGGTTGTATAGGTTAATAACATCTATAAAGTTGTTGTTAGCATCATACACACCTACTATAGCTGCACTAGCGGCTCCATTTGTTCCATCGAAAGGCGTAGCACTGTTACAGTCGCGGTATAGGGTAAGTTTAATTTCATACGTGGTGCCCGAAAGATGTTTGTATGTAATGTAGCCACCTAATAGGTGAGTGCTGTGCCCAAGGTAAAATGACAGCAGTGCCAATAGTGTAAAGAGAATGCGCATAGGTTAGTGTATATGCGCATAAATATACATTAAAGGTACATTGTATGTTATAGCTAGGTTGAATTTAACTAACTATACTTTGCTATCACCTTGTCGGTGGCTTTATCTAGCATGGTGTATACCTGCTCAAAGCCGCTATTATCGGTACCAAAGTATGGGTCTGGCACTTCTTTTAGTTCGGCATTGGGCAGTTCGTTCATCATCAATGTTATTTTCTGCAGGTGCTCGGGCTTAGTGGCTAGGCGTTGCACATTGGCAAGGTTGCTTAGGTCCATTACATATATTACATCATACTCGTCTAGGTCGGCAGTGGTTATCTGCCTGGCATTTTGGTAGCTTATGTCTATACCCTTTGCCTTCATAGTAGCCATGGCGCGCTTATCGGGACGCTCGCCCACATGCCAGTTGCCCGTGCCTGCCGAGTCTACTTCCCAATCCAATCCTAGCTTTTCAACCTTATGCTGCAATAGGCCATGCGCCATAGGCGAGCGGCATATATTGCCAAGGCATACCATCAATATTTTCATACTACAATATTAAAGCATTGGGCTTTTATGTACCTTAACTTTATAAATTAAAAGTCTGTGAAAACCCCATCGGACGACCTTTATCAATTAATAGCAGGGCTTAGCCTATCCGAGAAGCGCTATTGCTCTATATACCTTGCCAAGCATAATGCCGACGAGGAAAATAGATATTTGGCTTTGTTCGACTATTTGAAAGCGCAGCCACAGTATGTATCGAAAGATGCCATAAAGCATCTGGGCTACGCCACAAAGCCTAACCACTACGCCGTACTTAAAACACAGCTGTACGAGCAATTGCTAGATGCCCTGCACCAGTACGATTTGTTCAGCAACCCCGAGCAGCAGTTGCTGCGCAGCATACACCAGTGCCATTTGCTATTACAAAAAGGCCTGTTTAAGCAATGCGAAAAGCGCATGAAGGGCCTGCTGCAAACAGCAGCCGATATGAACCATTACGAGGCACAGCTACAATTGCAAAACCTTATAATGATAATGCACGCCCGCAAGTACTACCGCGGCGTGCCCGAACGCGAACTACTGCACTGGCAAGGCCAAGTAGAACATATATTGGCCGACCTTACCACCACTACCCATTACCGCTACCATAGCAGCCTAATATATAAGCTGCAATACGAGGTGGGTGGAAGAAGCAAAGAACTAGCCGCTAAAATGAAGCAGATAGTAGGCTTGCCGCTTTTCAAAAATATAAAGCACGCTACTACCCTGCGCGCGCAGCTAGATTACTACCAGGTAAATGCACTATATAGGTTTACCAATATGGAGGCCGAAAAAGCTTTTGAATACAACAGCAAATTTTTGGCATTGCTTGAAAGCAATATGGTAATGCAACAGCAACTAGCCGATAGGTATTTTTCGGTACTGAACAACTACTTGATAGACTGCCTGCTGCTGAAAAAGTATAACATGCTGGATGAAGGTATAGCTAAGCTGCGTGGCTTGCAAAAAGTAGCGGCATTTAAGCGCCTAGTCAACTTCGAGGCGAATGTATTTAGGTTAGGGTATCTGCTGGAAATGAACCGACATATAAGCGAGGGCAACTTTACCGAAGCATATAAAGCTAGCCATGCTATAGCTAAAGGTATGGAAACCTATGCCGATAAAATAGTAAAGCACAACCGCATAACGCTACAATACCTTATGGCATATAGCTGCTTTGCCCTAGGCAAATACACCGAAGCGCTAGACTGGTTATGGCCTATACTACAAGAAAAAGAAATGGCTGTAGCCCAAGAGGTACAGTTGGCAGCGCGTATGCTACAAGTGCTTTGCCACTTTGAAATAGGAGATACATTATTGGTGCCGCCGCTTGTAAAAGCAATGCGCAGATTGCTTAAAAAGGATGAAAGCAGCGATATGCCTAGATTGGTACTATCGCTTGTAAATACGGGAAGCAACAAAACTATATCGGCTAAAGAATGGCACAAGCTGGCAACAGCTATAGATACATTGGCTAGCAACAAAAAAAGTGCTGGCAGCCTAAACTTGTTTAACTACAAGGTATGGGCCTGGGGCCATGCCGATGGTGTTTCGTTTGCAGGCACATGGACCAAATATGCCTAAGCGTTTACACTCTTTTTGGGTATGGTAAATACAAAAGCCACACCGCCAAGCTCGCTATCTTCTATCCATATTTTACCGTTTAGGCGGTGCACAATTTTCTTGCATATTGAAAGGCCTATGCCTGTTCCCGAATAGCTTTCGCGGTTGTGTAGTCGTTTAAATATTTCAAATACTTTTTCGCGGTACTGTGGGGCTATGCCTATGCCATTATCCTGTACTGTAAATTTATGGCCCCTAGGCTCGGGTTCGTAGCTTACCTTTATAAGTATTTCTGGCTTATCGTTATACTTTACTGCATTCGAAGTAAGGTTTTGGAACAACTGTACCATTTGGCTATGGTCGCCCAATATAGCAGGTAGCTCGTCGCTAATAATGCTTACAGGCTTAGTAGAGGTAGACTCTATTACCCTCTCCACTTCGTCTACCACGTCGTTTAAGTTAACAAGACGTAATTCGGGGTCCATGGTAGAGCGCGAAAACACCAGCAGCGAATCGATAAGCTTATACATGCGCTTTGCCCCTTCGTTTACATATCGTACGTAAGCCGTTTGGTCATCATCCAGGTTGCCCTTTAAGCTTTTTTCAAGTAGCTGTATATAGTTGCTTACCATGCGCAAGGGCTCCTTCAAATCGTGCGAGGCTACGTAGGCAAACTGGTTTAACTCATCGTTGCTTTGGCGCAGCTTTTCGTTGTATAGCTCTATTTCTTCGGTACGCCTACGCATCTGCTCCGACTCTTTCTCCTTTTTTTCAAGTTCAAATTTCAACCTCGCCTCGGCCTCGGCCGATTGCCTATCGAAATGCAGCCTGTCTTCTACTTCTAATAGAAACTTTTGCATTTTCTCGTAAGCATCTTCAAATCTGCCTAATGCTGCCAAGTTGGTAGCCCACTCTTGGTATATAGTGTTTAAGTATACCTTTCCGTTAGATTCTACAAGCACCTTCTCGGCTTCTTCCAAATGTTTTATGGCCCCTTCATGGTCGCCTTTCATGCGTAGCGCTTCGCCAAGTTGAAACAAGGTGAAAGAAATATGTGGAGGCGCTTTAATGCCTCTTACACGTTCAAGCGAGTTGTATAATAATGCTATACCCTCATCATATTTTCCAAGGTGGCAGTAGCATAAACCAATGTTAGATTGGCACAATGTATACCCAAGCAGTTCCTCTCCCTTATCAAAGTAGCTAAGTGCCTTTTGGAAAAGGGTTAACCTTTCTTGAATAGGTGTGTCATCTGGCAAAAAACTTGCCTTTAGGTTCCACATGCGGGCTAGGCCATTATAGTCTTCGGCTTTTTCAAAGGCGGCTATGCCTTTATCAATGTATTGAAATTTTTCTAAGCTACCGGTTTCTACCTGTTGGTATAGCTTAGATAGGTTATGGTATGCGTTCCCTAAAGTTGATAAGTTTTCCTTGTTTAAATCGGCACAGCTTTCAAGTAAAGTAATATTGTCGAGGTAGCAATTCCTCGAGTCCATATATTTACCCTTTATGTCATAGCTTATTCCAAGTATGTTGCGCGCAGTTGTAAATACGTATACGTCGTTTTTTATTTCAGGATACGATAACATTTCCAGCGCCATTACTTCTGTAATGTCAAAGTTCGGCTCTATACTTAAATAGTGTAATAATATTTGCAGCCTTGCTTTCAGCTGCAAATCGACATCTCCAAGCTTATCGGCCATTGCTAGTGCCTCCTCGGCATACTGTTTAGCCGCTGTGTCTTTCCTTGCTCTTAGCTCTTTGCTTTTCTTTAGCAGTTCCTCTATGTCTTCTTTCATCTCTAAGTAGGGGTTTAGGCAGTTGTGGCCTCTGCCGTTCCCAAATATAGGTATAACATGCCTAGGACAAATGATGCAGATTATTAAAGTAATGCCTTTGCTAATGTTGAAAGTAGTATGTTCAATACAGGCTTAAAGGTCTATAAGCTGGTTTTTAGCGGCAAATAGCACAAGGCCCACCACATTTTTAACTCCCATTTTTCGTATCAATTCAGTACGTATACCTTCTACTGTACGCTTGGAAATATACATTTTAGCTGCTATTTCAGTACTCGTAAACTCGCGGCACACATAGCGCAGCACCATTAGTTCCGAGTCGGTAAAGCTTATGTTTAGGTTGTCGAACACAGGCTGCAGTTTCTTCTTGCTTACCATGCGTTGTAGCATTACCTTATTGGTTTTGTCGTTAAAGTAATACCCCTTTTCGTACACACTTTCCATTGCGGCTTCTATCTCTTCGGGTTCGGCATTTTTATGCAGGTAGCCACAGGCCCCGCCTTCTATGCTTTGGGCAATGTAGTTGTCGCCATCGTGCATCGAAAGCACAACAATTTTGGTAAGCGGATACTTTTTGCGCATAGTAACCATTGCTTCCATGCCACCCATTTTAGGCATGTTAAGGTCTAGCAACACAATGTGCGGAGGTTCTCCGAGTATGCTTAGCTGATAAAGTAGTTCCTCGCCATTACTAGCTTCGCCCGTAACGGTAACATTGCGCATGCTTTCCAATATGGCACGCATGCCTATGCGAAACAATCGATGATCATCGGCAATAAAAACTCGGATAGCCATGTGTAATTATATGGCTTTATGTTTAAAAGAAAAAGAAGCAATAGTACCTGTAGGCTTGTTCGGCTTTATGTTAAATGTACCATCAAGCAATTTTACGCGGCTTTGTATATTGCGCAAGCCTATACCGAAATTAGCTTCATCATTGCTTTCTTGTATGCCCCTTCCATTATCGCTTACCCATATTTTTACATCATTGCCTTTGGCAGTAAGTGCTATGGTAAACTGTGTAGCTTGGGCATGTTTGTGAATGTTCTGAATAAGCTCCTGTACTATACGGTATATCATTAATTGCTCATGGTGGCTTAGCATTACATCTTCTATGCCTTCGGTAACTATAGCTGCTTTTAAATCGCTACTGCGGTTAATGTGTGCTATCATATCCGATAGGGTGGCAAGCAAGCCAAATTTTTCGATATTGGCGGGCATAAGATTGTGCGACATGGCACGTATGTTTTCGCCAAGGCTTTTCAGCATATCGTTTACCTCGTCTAGCCGGGCTTCTTCCTTTTGGCCAAGCGCGGCCTGCTTGCGCAGTAGGTATAGCTGCTGCTTTACCACGGTTACTTCTACGGCTAGGCCATCGTGTAGTTCTTCGGCTATGCGCTGCTGTTCGTGTTCTCGCCCTTGCATAAGTGCCAGTAGCAAGTCGCGTTCTTTTTCTAGCTCCTTGGCACGCAGTTCCTGCTGATGCTCGAACACCCGCTTATAATACTGAATAACAAAAACAACAATGGCTGCCACAAAAATGATGGAAACCAAAGTGCCAAGCAGCATTACGTTGTATAAGATGGAGCTTTCTTTAAGCACAGTACTACATTAACTAACATAATATTATAAACAAAATTTAAAGTAGAGTGTATGACCCAAGCTTTATTATGGGCAGGATCGTTATTGGCCGCAAGAATATTTGTAAGGGCAAAAACAAACAGGTTGCCAGCCATATACATAAGAATAGCCAATGCAAGCCAAAACAAAGGAGATGCGGTAAGGTGAACGCTTTCCTTTACATGGTTTTTAATTAAGTCGTAGAATCCGAATAAGCTAATACCTATCATTAATAGGCACGCAATAATGCGCGAAAAAGAGTTGTATTGCTGCAGCTTGCTTATAAATGTTACATCAATTAGAGTTGCTGCTGTTACTAGCAATATCAAGATACCCGTAATGATTACGGGTATCTTTTGATATTGCATACGTTGAAGAGAAGCCGTCAGCAAAGCAAACTCAACAACAGTAAAAGTTGAATAAAGCCACATATTGTTCATCCTTTTCGATGCAAGGCTTATTGCTACTATTTCAACTAGTGCTGTAATAAGTAACAATACAATATAGGGCTGGTTTTTAGTGTACACTTGCCTGTAATAAGCAATAGCAAATAAACCTGGTATGGCTCCCGATAGTGTTGAGGCCAACATCAGTATTTTATTCCAAGTCAATTGTTACTTACTTTATGGTAGTTGTTACTAAACGTTTTCTTCTTCTTCTTCGCAGGTGCTAGGATCTGAGTTCAGCACATTCTTTGTGCTACAATATGTTGGACATGGGTAACCCGCATCTAGCACTAACGAAGTCATGTCGTTCTCGCTACTGTTAGCTGCTACGCAAACCAACTGTTGTGCGCCATTGCTATCCAAGGCAAAATAGAAACGAATACCCTTTGCGCCGGTTTGGCTTAATAGGCTGTTTAGTTTATCCTTTCCGAAAAAAATACCTAAGCGGCCACCACTGGGCATAGTAGCACGGTATGCAGCGGTCATAGTAGCGCCATCTGCAAGTGTAATTATTGTTCCTTCAGTTCCATTGAATGACATACGTAAATGGGTTTTGGGTTATGCAATAGGTTAAGCACCATGAAGAAATACAACTATGGCAATAAATCACAATCAAAATATAAACCACGCGTATCTTTTTTTGGTCGTTTAACTAGGATGGCACTAGGTTCTAGCCCATTCAGGGCATGTTGAAAATTGCGTATTTACCGCAAGCTGTACGTATTTATACGCCAATATTAAATTGCGTATTTGCCGCAAGTTCTATTTGGCAACAAACCTTTGCCAATGCTAGCACTAGCTAAGGTTAAAAATGTTGTGCAATAACTTACCGTATAAATACGCAACGTCAAGTTTCCGTATTTATACGCTTGCAATAGCACCTCAAATTATCGATTTTCACATACCTAAAACCTTGAACCTATAATGACCTGGGACGATGTGGTAAAAAACCACGGCCATATGTATGACCGACCTTATGTAAACTGCGAAGACGAGAGCGAGCGCGATTTTCTAATTGGAATAATGACTCCGCTGCTACCTGACTATCGCGCAGAAGTAGTAGAGCAAGCCTTAGGTTACGCCTGCCGAAACCTTAAGCACCCGCGTAGTACCGACGATATAATAAACATAGTAAAGACCTTTGTAGGTAAGGTTTAATCCCTTCGCTACAAAAAGATATTCTCACCCCCTGACGAGAACAGCGAGCGAGCAAGGCTAATGTTTAGCCTTGCTTTCGTGTATCTAAAAACTTGATGGGTTTGCGGTTAACATCGGGCTTGCGTATGGCATTAAATGCCGTGGCATCTGATACCTTCAGAACGGGTAGCACGCGCAGCTTAGATTGGAAAGCATGGGCTATTTCTTCCTTTACACCCGGTTGCGCATTGCGCAGTATTAGGTGTACTAGTAGTTCATCGGTACCAGTTTCGTTAGTGCCTACTTCAAGTATATAATCTTCTATCTCTTTTATTTCGTTCAGCACATTGAACACCGAGTTAGGGTACAGTGTAGTACCCTTGTATTTTATCAACTGGTTTTTGCGCGCCACTATGGGACTAAGGCGAATGGTGTTTCTGCCGCAGGCACAAGGCTCGGTATAGTACGTACACATATCGCCAGTTTGGTAGCGTAGCAGCGGCATACCTTCTACACCCAAACTGGTTATTACTACCTCGCCGTTCTCCCCACTTTGTACCTGCTTGCCGTTATCATCTACTACCTCTACCACCAATAACTCTGGGTGATGATGCCCGCCCTTGCCCTCGCCACATTCGGTAAATGCAGTCTGCATTTCGGTGCTGGCATAAGTGCTGTATAGCTTTATGTTCCACTTGGCAGTAATGCGCTGTAGCAGCACGTTATCAGTCAAGTCCTTATTACGGATGCCCTCGCCTATGCACACTACTTTCTTTACGCTTAGCTTGTTTAGGTCAATGCTGTTCGCCTCGGCATACTCTATCAGCTTTAATAAAAAACTGGGCACACCTACTAGTATGGTAGTGCCGTATTTCTGTATACAATCTAACTGAAACTGTGGCGCGCCCGGGCCCGTGCGCACTGCCGTAGCACCCAGTTTGCGTATGCCCATGTAGTAGGCCATGCCCGCCATAAACTGTTTATCGAGCGTCAGCATCAATTGGTAAACATCATCGTTTGTTCCGTCTGCACAGGCGAAGGAGATGTATTCGTTATAAGCAAGCCTATCTAAATCTTTCTCTGTTAGCGCCACCGCCACAGGGCTACCCGTAGTGCCCGATGTAGAAGTGTACTCCGCAATCTTGTTCTTAGGCACGCACAAAAAATCGTTGTTATGCGTATGGAAGGTATCCTTGCTTGTAAGCGGTATTTGCTCTAAATCTTTAATGCTGTTAATGGCATTGATGTTGATATTGTTCGCTGCAAAAAACTGCTTGTAATAAGGCGAGCTGGTTTGCAGATACAATAGCTGCTCCTTCAACCGCGCAGATTGATAAGCTTCTATTTCGCTCAAACTTTTTTTCTCTATATCGGGGGTAAACATATCTCGCTCGTCGCCTTACGACTTCTCTTTTAGTTTCTTAATCTTCTCTTCTATAGCCCACCTATCTTGCATGGTATTAATCTTCAGCTTCAGCGCACGCTCGTAGTATTCTATAGCTATGCTTTTGTGCTTTAGGTGTGCTTCATAGTCGCCCAATAGCGCAAAGGTATAATAGTAATCGGGGTTAGCTTTTTGGAACTGCTGTATCACATCGGCGCGTATAGGCTCTTTCACCTTACCGCTTATCACCGCCCTTATTTCCTTAGCCGTTTTGCGGTAATAAAGATAGCCTGCAAACTCAGGACTATTCATAAATGGGTCGGCGGCTATCTCTAGGCTATCAACTGTTATCTCAGCCTTCTCGCCCATTTTATATTGTTGGCTGAAGAACTTGTTCAGGTCATAGCACACCATCTTACCTTCCTGCCACGGCGATGTAGAAACCCACATCAGCCTTTGTTGCGGCTTAAAGATAACTGCATGGTGGCCCTGCATTTGGTCCATCGCCATTTCGTTGCCATAGCCTACAGCTTCTCCATTTATACCGCCCTTGTCGCGCAGTATTTCAGCAGCAGCTTTCACATCAATTTTGCTGCGCTCTGCCAACAGTTGCTGCAAGCGGTTGAAGCGGTACATGCTCGCGCTTTCAGCTATGTTGTGTATGTTATTGCTATCATCTTTAAACACCTCGCTTTGGTAGTGGTTGGCGCAGGTTATCTGCGAGCTATCGGCCCTCACCAAGCCCAAGCGCGTAGGCGATTTTTCAATCAGCGCGGTTGAGTGGTCTGCCGCCGAGCCTATCATAATAGTTTCCGACACAAAGGTTTTGCGCTGCTTGGCTATAGCATAGGCTTCATCGATGGTACCTGCATACTGCAATATCTCCCTTGCCAATATGCTTATAGGCGTAGCAGAATTGATAGGCACATCGCTCTTCGCCGCATTGATAGTAACCGTCAAGCCTTTCTCGTTCATACCCGATACACAACCGAAAAAGCCCGGCCATGTTATCATGGCGAACTTCATGCCGCTATCTGGGTTTACAAACATCATCATCTTTATGTCGTCGAACCTATCGCCTGCGTAGAAGTCGAAGTTGCGGCCTATAATCATGCTTGAATCGGGCGTGCGGCTATCCCAAGCAGAAAAAGACGTGCAACCCACAAGCGCATACTGCTGCAAGGCGTGGCCTAAATCGTGCGCGGCATGGTAGTTCAAAAAGCGCTCATAATTGGGCGCTATGTATTCAAAGTCTTTCGGTATTACCTTACTATAGCCCGCTATCTCTAAGCGGTTTTCCATCGGTATGTTTTGATCCAAATCTTTATTGAACCAACGTGTGAAATAGCCCAGAAACTTCAAGTACTTATCCGAAGGTACTATCTCGCGTATCTGGTCAACAAACACTTCTTCTTGATACTTCTGTAGCTCGTTGTTCAGCTTAGCAAAGGCCACACCGCGCTCGTAAGGCTTGCCCTCCAGGTACACTTCGTACAATCCGCTTTCACTTTTCTTCAGCCAGTTATTCTGCACGCGGTAATAGTCTTTAGCAGGCTCGGTGCGTTGCCATTGCAGCGATGTTTTATCGGCATATTCGGGCGGCGTTATCTTCAAAAAGTAGATGGTGTACACCACAAACAAGGTGATGGGCAACACCAGCAGCACGAAGATGATGCCGAAGAACCATTTAAAGAATTTCTTAATTTTTGTTTGCATCGTTCACTTTATCAATTAGCGTCTTTTTATCAATCATCATACTGCACGTTAAGAAGGCACTAACTGTAACACCCAGCACACCGTGTATGTTTATGTTCTGCCCCGTAAGGTACAGGTTAGCAATCTTAGTACGCGGCGATATGTAGGTACGCGCCATGTCCTTATGGTCCTTCACTATGCCATACAGCGTACCATCGTCCGAGCCTATATAATCTCTAAACGTAAGCGGTGTAGCGGTATAGTAGCTTTCAATGTGTCTTCTAAAATCAGGGAATTTCTCCTCTACCACATCCAACAGCTTCTCTGCCTTGCGCTTTTTAAACTGCGTGTATGTTTCGCCGCGTTCGTTCTTCTTCAAGGTAGTGTTGTGCGTATCGGCCCAAGTTTGCACTTCATCATAGCGCATAAAACACATAATGCTTATCGTGTCCGCATACTTGCTATCGGCCTGCATGGCGGCAGGGTACATGGCATACATATAGGGCCAAGTATCTTCGGTGTAGTTACCGCCCACCCAAGCATCGGGCTCAGCAAAATAATTGAAGTTGCTCTTATCATACAACAAGCTATGCTCCTTCAGCGATATGTAAATCGCAAACACCGAAACGGAGTTCTCCAAGCCGTTCAGCCTGCTGCGATAGGCACCGCGTATCAGCTTGCTATCCGTCAGCTTCATGGTCTGCGCAGGGTGTATGTTCGATATAAAGTTATCGGCACTGAATCGATTGCCCTCCGCATCTTCGGCATAAACAACCTTGCCACCTTCTTCCACCAATGTTGCTACCTCGTGCTTGCGGAGTATATCCCCGCCGTTGTTCTTTATAACGCGGCTTAGCTGCTGCGCTATCTGGTCGCCACCATCTATAAATCGATAGGCACTTTCTATATAGCTATCTTCTATCAGCGCATGCACATATAATGGCGTTTTGCCAGCTACACCTGCATACACAAACATGTTGCCCGCCAGCACCGTGCGTAGCTTTTTATTATCGGTAAGTGCGGTTAAATATTCTTCCGCACCCATGCTCATCAACTCGTTGCTATCGTACTGCTCTGCTGCGCTAACGTAATACATGGGGTAGCTCTTGCTTAGCTTTTGCATATCGGCGCAGTACTTGTTTATGGCCGCTTCTTCAAAAGGGAAATCGCTCAATAGTATTTCCTTAAACCTATCGTAGCCCATGCCCAGTTTATAGGTGCGCTCGCTATCTTTAAACGCCACAATATCGAATCCGTTTTCATCCAGTCGCTCCATGTGCAGCCTATCGACAATGCCTAAGTAGTTGAAGTACTTGTATAGGTTCTGTCCTTTATCTAAACCGCCCACATAGTGCACACCAGTATCAAAAGTTTTACCATCGCGCTTAAAGGTTTGCAGGTTTCCGCCTATCTGTTCGTTCTTCTCCAATATACATACACGCTGCCCTTCTTTACTTAGCACAGCGCCGCACACCAGGCCGCCCAAGCCGCTGCCGATGATAACCGTATCGTATGTATGTGTGCGTGCCAATTACTTTTTCTTTATCAGGTATATGGTGTTAGAAGTTACTTTCGATTCATCCAACACTTCAATGCTCATGCCATTGCGCTCGGCTATCTCGGTAATAAATTTTTCATCGGGGAAAAACAAGTCGCTATGCGCTGTTTTGTTGAAGCCGAAGTTAGTGCTGAAAAACTCCGTTAGCCACGTGGCGCGTTGCTTTTTCTCATTTTTTGTATTGGCATCTTTCACCAATATCATACCGCCATCGTTCAGTTTTGCAAAGCATTTTTCCAATAGCTTTTCCTGCTCGGCATACGGTATGTAGTGCAGCAGATCGTTCAACACAAACACATCGTAGTTGCCAAATTCATACTTGGTTACATCTGCCGCCTCGAAGTTTACGTTCTCGTTTTTCAGCCATGCATTATTGGCTACTTCTATCTTCTCTTCATCGTAGTCAACACCCGTTAGTTTCCTATCGTTGGCACACAGGTATAGCATGTATTCCATATAGCCATAGCCGCAGCCCAGGTTCAATATACTTGCATTGCGCGGTATAATGTTGTGGTACAAATTGTAGTTGTCTTCCAACTTCACTTTTATGCGCGTGTACCACTCCAACACAGGGCCTTTATAAATGTAGTTGGTGATAAGTCGGTTATAGTGATAAGCCGGAGTTTCAAACTCCACACGCAGCTTTTCATACTCTGCTTTAAAGTAGCGGCTAATCATTTTTGTGCGCTCGCTATAGCCTGTGCCATACGTTGCATCATCATGCTTTATGCGTGGCAAATACTTCCAAGTCATAGTAGCCGGCATCAATTGAAAGTCGCTCTTGCGCATGGTGTCGCCAATGCCATGTAGTACTAATGGCTGTATGTCAACTTTCAGCTTTTCTGCAATAAAGAATGCGCCCTTGTGGAAGCGGTTCATGTATGAATCGGTAGAGCGTGTGCCCTCAGGGAATATAACCACCGAGTAACCTTCTTTCAAACTCTGCTCCAATTGGTCGATGCTGTTCTCTACCCCTTTTGATACAGGGTAATAATCTGCCAGTTGCACTATCTTACCAAACACAGGCGAGTTCCACACCCAATCGTTTGTTAGCAGTATCACCTTCGGGTGCTGCATTACGGTCAATAAAATATCTAAGAAAGATGAGTGGTTGGCGATGATGATAGATGGTTTACTAAAGTCTGCCAAGTCTGTATTTATCGGGCGCTTACGCACGTACAGCGATACATATACCAAGCCCCACATCAGCCACTTTAGCATAAAGTGCAGCACGTTCTTCTTCCATTTTTTAGGTATGGGTAGAAGGTAAATTAAGATGTAGCCGATGATGGTAAGGATGAAGCTGCCTACTACGTAGTAAAGAAAATCGAAGATGGAATACAGGAAGGTGTACCACACATATGGCGGCTGTTGCCTCTCCTTGCGCTTTAATATCAAGCCTTCGTATAGGAATGGTATCAGCGTTTGCGATATAACCAATACGCAGAACAAACCTATCATGGCTATCAATGCGATTGATTGCAGGGCAGGATGCTTGGCGAATATCAATGCGCCGAAACCAAGGATGGTGGTAATGGCAGAAAGCAATATCGACTCTTTATGCGATGCCAATACCTTCTTGCCGTACTTGTATTCGTTCGTCAAACCATCCATAATGAAGATGCTGTAATCATCGCCGAGGCCGAATACGAAAGTGGAAACGATGATGTTGATAATATTGAACTTAATGCCCGCCAAGCCCATTATGCCCAGTATCCATATCCAGGTAACCAGCATAGGTAGAAAGGTCATCAGCGTTGGTTCTATTCTGCCATAAGAAAGTAGCAAGGCGAAGAACACTAGCAACGCGGTGATGGTCAAGATAGTGTTGAAGTCGCTGTTCAATACTTCAACAAACTTGATGGCGATGATTTGTTTATCTAACACAAACCAATCATTGCTTTGGCTGAACGACTGCTTCACCTCTGGCACATTGGCCAATGGTGTTTTTACAGAAGTGATAACGGCCTTTACGTGTTCCGATTCTATGATATAATCGTCGGCAAAGTTTTTGCGTAGGCCGGCAAAGGCAGACATAGGCTGCACTTCGTAAGGTTTATCTAACAGCGTAAAGAAATTGTTGAAGGCCGCTTCGCGGAATTTTACTGCTGCACCTTCCGCTATCAAGATCTTCTTCAAGGCAGCTTTCTTATCTGCCGTCCAGTAGTTGTTCCAACGCGCTATGCGTTCTTGTTGCACGTTCTGCGGAATGATGAAATCGCTAACGGATGAGTAGTTGCTAATCTTACCATCAGCCAATAAAGCATCGGCATGTTGGTTCGATTTTAAGCTGTTCTGCAAGGCTTCATCTACCGTGTTGCCCGTAGTAACAACATACACCGTTTTCACATTGCCTTCGTTCAGCTGATTGATGCTTTGCTCCGCCGCTTTCAAATCATCGTTCATGTAGTTCAGCTTCAGCATATCGCTTTCAAAGCCTACTTTATGTATGTGCTGCGCGAAGAAAATAGTAAGCGCCACTATCAACAATATGCCTATCCACGGGCGCTTGCTGCGGTAGTTTACTATCTTGTCGAACCAGGCAAATGAGTCGCTGCTGTTTTCGTTGGCCACGCTTTTGCTTGATACGAAATGTGGTAGAAATACTAATGTAAAGAAAGCCGCACCTATCAAGCTAAAGCCTGCAAACAGACCGAAGTCGTTCAATATTTCCGATTTTACAAACAGCAAGCCGAAGAATGAACCAACGGTAGTTACGCTGCCGATGGTCATTGGCACCAGCAACTCGCCGATGGTTTCTTTTATGTTGCGTGTGTGGCGGTAGTGGCTAAGGAAGTGCAGTGAGTAATTGATAGCAATGCCCAACACTGCCGAGCCTGCGGCTAATGATATGCTTGATATTTCGCCTTTGTAAAGCCAGATAACTGCCATTGATAGCAGCGAGCCGAACACCACAGGCAGCAACATGATAAACGGCACACGCTTGCGGCGGAAGAACAAACCGATGAACAGCACCAATACCGTTAGCGCTATGCCCATGGTTATCTGCGTATCTTTCTTCAACTGCCTTGCATTGCCAACGGCCACTGCCGTACCGCCAAAGTATTCGCCTTTAATGTTTGGTGTAGCAGTGTTCGCCTGCGCAAATATTTCATCTAGCCCGTCAATCAACTTACTGTTGTTAGCCGTCTCGTTCGGCGGGTTGCTCGGTGAGATAAACAACACAATAGTGCGACGGTCTTTGGTCATTATAAAGCCGTCGTACAGTTCATAGTTCTCGTCTGCTTGTAGCTTCTGCAATCGCTTTAACACTATGTTCGATATGCCAGTAGGGTCGTCGGCTATTATCTTTTTTAGCACCAAGCCCGATGGCGAGGTCAATAGTTTGTAGTCGTTCTCTAAGGTGCTGCGTAGTTTGGTAGCAGTGGTTAGGCTATCTATCGCGGCATAGTCTTCCTCTTCTAAATATATCGGCAGGTTTTCGTGTACAGTGTTGTAGGTGGTCAGTATCGCATCGTCGCTTACCTTGTATCGTACCTCGCGCACATAGCCTTTTAGTTGGGTATCTATGGCAGCAACAATTGTTTCTGCATACGCTATCAACGAGTCTGGTTGCGCCTCGCTGAGTGTATCGCGCTGCGCTATTTTTACTATCAGCTTGTCCGTCAGCTTCGAGTTGCGGAACACCATGTTCAGCTTCTCTACTTTCTCATCATCGGGCAGCATTTTGGTTACGTCTTCCTCTATGCGCACGCGGCTGCCCACAAAGGCAAAGCCCGCTATCAACACAAACACGAGCGTAAACAGCAGCCATTTTCTTGCCGAGAAATAATCGTAAACCTTCAGTAAAAGCTTCTTCATGTCAAAACCAAAAACCTAAAAAAACTGCACCCCCAAGCGAACTTAAGGATGCAGAAAAAAGAAACAAAAATAAGGTTTTCCGATGTTATATAGGGATTAGGCGAGGCCTAATTGCGGGATTGTCTTACTAAGCGAGGAAATATGCCATTTGAACGCGGATAACGCAGATGACACGGATTGAACAGCCAAATACAATTTCTAACAACAGATTATTCAGATTTGACAGATTGAAAAACATGAAATGGAAGGATAGAAAGACCCCGTTAAATAACTCGTTTTTAATCCGTGTTAATCATACCAATCCGTGTCATCCGCGTTCCGATGTATTCGAATCCCATCTTACAAACTCGGATCAAACTCTACGATCCACTCTATGCCGTATTTATCGCGGAACATGCCTGCGTACGTGCCCCAAGGGCTGTCGTCGATAGGACCTTCTACTTGTCCGCCCGCAGCTAGGCCATTGAAAAGCTTGTCGGCTTCTTCTCGGCTTTCGGCGCTTACTACTATTTTCGACCTGTTCTCGTTTTCGTTTACTGGGCCCATAAAGCTTGGCACATCGTTGCCCAATAGCATATTGTTTTTGCCAAGCGGCAAGGCTATGGTCATTATCTTTTCTGCTTCGGCTTCCGGCACTTGAAAATCGGCACTTGCCAAGTCTTTAAAGCGTACAAGCTTGGTAAATTCTCCTCCGAAAACCGATTTGTAAAAATTAAACGCTTCTTCGGCATTGCCGTTAAAGTTTATCCAGGGGTTAATCGCTCTCATGGTATATGGTTTGGGGTTAATTTGCTTCTTCTTCCACCTTCGTCAACTTAATTTTAAAGTTGAACATTTTGTGTTTGATGATGGCCTTATTGGGTTGGCCCTGTGCATCATTTTCTATAGTGGCTATTACTTTGCGCTTGGCCTTGCCGCCGCGTTCTATGCGGGTTAGGGTATTGCAATCTGCACCTGTATAATGGTATAGAAAATCTTTATCGTTCAGCTTGCTTCTAAGCACGGTACCTTCTTTGCCTTGTAGTGTTCCCCCCTGTTTACGTGGGGCTGCTACCATGCCTAGGTCGTTTTGAAAGGTCTGTACTATCAGCTTTTTATTCATGCGTGGCAGTATAAAAACCGTGCGGGCAGAGTCTTTGCCAAACTCAAAATCGAAAAACTTAAAGCCCATTTCGTTGGTGAAAACGGCGCGGGTGCCGGTAGGCGTTTCTTTAAACAGCATCAAGCCGCTGATGTGCTTATTGAATATGTCAATCTGCATTACGTATTGCCCTTGTGGCAGGCGGTGCGTATCGCTTAACTGGCAGGTACTATTGGTGGCAGGTTTCAACGCACGGTAGCTGCTGCAGCTAGTGGCTGCGCATAGGCTAATTAGTGCTAAAAAGGGTATCGTCCACCTTGCCATTTAGTTCTTTATTGCTGAAGCTGATAGTGGTTTTATCGCCGCTCAGCTCCACCATCTCCAAACGCGAAACTGAGTAATCTTTCTTATCAATTAAAATATTAATGCCCGAGAAGAACTCTTTCAGCCCCTTGGCCACAGGTACCATCTCCAACAAATACTGGCCGCTACTCTCATATATTTTCACCTTAAAGTCGGGGCTGTTCAATATCGTTCCCTGCACCGAGCTGATGATAAGGTCATTTACCTGCTTGAAAATTTTGTTGCTGTGGGTATCGTATTTGGTGCTTTTCGTGTCGTCCTTTATTAGCACTTTGCTGCCGTTTATCACCATCAGGTATTTGAACGGTGTTTTGTATTCCAGTCTTACTTTGTTCTCTTTTTTAAAGAAAAATGCGCCTTTTGATACAATTTTCTCCGAAAGCATGCTCAATTCCTTCTCCTGTGTAAAGTCGGCCTTAATGGCATTAATGGCTTTTGAGCCTGCGCTCAGTTTTTGGCGTACTGCCGCATCGTCCTTTATATAAGTAAAGCCTGGGCGCTGCGCTTGGCTGGTATAGGCTAGTATACTAAGTAGTAAAATGAAAGCGGTTTTTTTCATAGCTGCAATAATATGAATAAGTATGGCTTGCCGCATACTTGGCACTAATGATGCCAATTTTTGCACAAGTGGTTTTCTAATTAGCTGTAAATGCAGCTTTTAGATATTTTTGGCGAACAGATGGGGTTTTAGCCGACAAACAAATCTTCCATTTGGGCTGTTATTGGTAAGAAGTTCCTGCTTTATGGGAGTAGAAGGATGATATTACTATGCCCAAAAATTTTAATTTAGCCGCCCGAATTACGGTAATATATTAAAAAAAACGAAAAATTGTCGTCTGATTATTTACATTTAGGTAAGCTGGCTGAGGTGGTTTTTGGTAATCAACCCTATGCGCTTTCTGCAGTGCAGAACGAGCGCACGGCGGCATCTTTCGAATTTTTGAAAGAATTTAGCGTAAACAAGGTCATTTATGGCATCAATACGGGCTTTGGCCCTATGGCGCAATACAAAATTTCGGACGCCGACCTTAGTAAACTACAATACAACCTTATCCGCAGCCATAGCAATGGCACGGGCAATAGACTTAGCGACCTGCGCGTACGCGCCGTTATGCTTTGCCGTTTGCAGTCGCTTACTTTAGGCTTTTCGGGTATTAGTCCTAATGTAGCCAAGCAGCTGGAACTATACATAGCTAATGAAGTTTACCCTGTAATATTCGAGAACGGTAGCGTAGGTGCCAGTGGCGACTTAGTGCAGTTAGCGCATTTAGGTCTTGGCCTAATAGGCGAAGGCAACTGTACTTACAAAGGCGAGCTTCGCCCTACGGCAGATGTATTGAAGGAACTGGATATAGCGCCGATGAAGCTTTCATTGCGCGATGGTTTGGCTATCATCAACGGCACTTCGTGCATGACGGGTATTGCCGCCATCAACGTTATACAGTCTCAACGCTTGTTGGAATGGGAACTGGCAGCATCTTGCCTTATCAACGAATTGATAGGCTCGTTCGATGATTTCTTTTCGCAAGAATTAAACAATGCCAAACTGCACGAAGGTCAGCGCGAAGTGGCGAAGATGATGCGCGCCAACTTGGAGGACAGCCAACTGATACACAAGCGCGAGCATTGGTTTTTCGATGGTGCTGAAGAAGGCACA
>JAFDYM010000415.1 GCA_018267435.1 Bacteroidota bacterium
GCAGCACAGGCTTAGAGTCTGATAGGGTTGAGCGAGGGTTAATCAAGTCTGTAGGCGATAATGAGGTACCGCATTTCTCGCACTGGTCGCCGTAGGCGTTCTCGTTGGCGCACACAGGGCAGGTGCCTATTATATACCTATCGGCTAGAAACTGGTTTACCTTCTCATCGTAGTATTGGTCGGTTTCCTTCTCTTCAAACTTGCCCGCATCGTATAGCTTTCTGAAAAATGCCGAGGCAGTTTCATGATGTACCTTGCTGCTGGTGCGGCCATAGGCGCTAAACTGTATACCAAAGTCATCGAAAGACTGCTTCATCATATTGTGGTACTTATCTACCACCTGCTGCGGGGTTACACCCTCTTTGCGAGCGGTGATGGTGATAGGCACGCCGTGCTCATCGCTACCGCAAATAAAAACCACGTCACGCTTTTGCGCCTTTAGGTAGCGCACATATATATCGGCCGGCACATAGCAACCCGCCAAGTGCCCAATGTGCACAGGGCCATTGGCATAAGGCAATGCTGCTGTTACGGTATATCTTTTCCAGTTTTTCATACTTGGCGAATATAATAAGGCAATTACACCCGCAAGCTAATAAGGCAAAATATTTCATCTACAACTTCACTATCCTTCTAAATCCAGTTTCGCCTTGGTAGTTTATTTTAAGCAGATAAGTGCCCGCAGCTAGGTGTGCGGTAGAGATGTGCGATGTGCCCGCATCGAAAGTATTTATGGTTTGTCCGCTTAGGTTTATCAGTTCCACACTAGCATTTAAAGGTAGGTTGCTGATAGTAATATGTTCAGTAGATGGATTGGGATAGATACTAAGTATATCCAAAAATGATGGCTCTTTTACCGATACCAAAGTATTACAATCCTCGTCGGTTTCTAACCATGCTCTGAAAGCTTCCAATCCATACACATACTTTTGGTATTGCGGTGGTGCAGATGGATAACCTGATACAAATCCAAACACACTATCGCCTTGCACGCTTAAAATCATAGCATGCGCATAAAAATTGTCCATACGGTAATCACCTATTACCTCCCAAGGGTTAGCTATCGAATCCACATAAGGTACATCAACTATAACAGTATCACCAATGTTGCCTATTTGCCTAGCAGGTAGTTGCGTTGTATCCATACACCAAAACTTCGAATCCCATATTGTTATGGTATCATTCATTATAGTCCCCCTGTATACATGAAACACTTCAAGCTTTATACCATGCGGTATAGTATCTGCCACTTTACCATAAATAATTGTGTTGTTTGAGGCATTTCCCCTTTCGCAAAAGGGAGTAGTAATAAAAGAGCACGCTTGTGCCGCACTACCAAACAAAGCAAGTAGAACTAGGGTAAATATTGCTTTCATAGTTAAGGTTTGATGTAAATATATAAACAGTTTTTACTGTTTATACCCTAGCTATTGTCATAGGACTGTAAAATTCAAGCTTCGCCACTTTCTTTTACATTTGCCGCATGTTACTACGTCCACAAGCTTTGCAGCCAGGCGATACGGTATATATACTAAGTACCGCCCGCAAAATAACCCTAGAGGAAATAACACCTGCCATCCATGCCTTTGAAAGCTGGGGGCTGAAGGTGCAGATAGGTAAAACCATTGGCAAGGAGTACCGCCAGTTTGCAGGTACCGATGCCGAACGTAAGGAAGATTTCCAAATAGCACTAGATGATAAGAATGTGCGCGCCATTATTTGCGCGCGCGGCGGCTATGGTACGGTGCGGATGATGGATGACCTGAACTATGACGAGTTTATGAAGAACCCGAAATGGGTAGTGGGCTTTAGCGATATTACGTTTCTGCACGTGCACATTAGCAACAGCATAGGCATACAAACGCTATCGGGCGCTATGCCTTTCAGCTTTGCTAAAAGTACGCCGATGGCTATTGAAAGCTTGAAGAATGAACTGTTCGGCAAGCGCAACCAATATATAATAGAGCCCAACGAACTAAACCGCAAGGGCGAGGCGCAAGGCATATTGATAGGCGGCAACTTGTCTATTTTATACAGTATAACGGGTACTAAAAGCGGTATGAATACTTCTAACAAAATATTGTTTTTAGAAGACCTTGACGAATACCTATACCATATAGACCGAATGATGATGAACCTGAAGCGCAGCAGCAAGCTGCACGACCTTGCTGGTTTGGTGATAGGCGGTTTTACTGATATGAAGGACAACAAGGTTGCCTTCGGCACATCTGCTTATGAAATAATAGCCGAGAATGTGGCGGAGTATAACTACCCGGTATGTTACGGCTTCCCTGCCGGGCATGTAGATGATAACCGCGCCCTGGTAATAGGTGGCACTTACAAGCTAAGCGTAGGCGACAAAGAAGTGAAACTATATTAATGAATAGCGCCATAGAATATGCAGCGGTAGCCCTAGGCATACTTAACGTGGTACTGGCGGCGCGTGGCAGTATATGGTGCTGGCCCGCGGGTATAGTAGGTGGTGCACTGTATGTGTACCTTAACTACGGCTGGCAACTGTACTACGATATGGTGCTGCAATTCTTTTATGTAGCAGCGGGCTTTTATGGTTGGTACAAATGGACGCGCAAAGAAGGCGAAGCCGAACTGCCTATCATAGCATGGCCATTCAAAAAGCAAGTGCCGCTTATCCTATCTGGCATCGTCATATCTGCCATACTCGGTAGCATTACTTACTACTATCTAAAAACATGGATTACCTATTTCGATGCCACGGTTACCGTGTTCAGCTTTATAGCTACCTGGATGATGGCGAAGAAGATAATAGAAAACTGGCTGTGGTGGATAGTGATAGACAGCGCCTGCATAGGTTTGTATCTATTGAAGGATGCGCCTGCTACTTCATTCCTATTCGCTGTACTTACAGTTGGTGCAGCTTATGCTTATTATAACTGGCGCAAAGATATGGCGCTACAAACCCAAACGGCATGAGCAATAAGCGCGTAATAGTTACGGGTACTGAAAGCACAGGCAAAACTACCCTATGCGAACAACTGTGCTTGCACTACCAATGCGCTTATGTACCCGATGTATCGCGCGACTACATAGCTGCGCTTAACCGCGCTTACACCTATAAGGATGTATTAGAAATAGCCAAAGGCATTATAAAGGCAGAGGATGAAGCGCTTCTTCAACCTGCACCATTTGTATTGAGCGATAACGACCTCATCAATATAAAAATATGGTTGCAGTACTATAACTGGCATGTGCCGCAATGGTTAGAAGATGCCATCGTTGACAGAAAGCCCTACCTGTTCCTGCTTTGCGATATAGACTTACCTTGGGTAGCCGATGCGCAAAGGGCTAACCCCAATGACAGAGATATTCTGTTTCAACAGTTTATAGCCGAGCTAAACAAATTAGGAGCCGAATATCAACTAATATCGGGCACTTATACACAAAGGCTGCAAAGCGCTGTAAATCATGTAGATTTTATGCTTACAAAGTAGCGATACATTGGAACATTTTTACGGGGCTTAACGTAAAAACAGTATTGACTATAAGTATATAATGGCACGAACCACAACGTCCAACACCTTATATGACGTAACAACTAATTTGCTTTCGGAGTTTAGCAGCCGAATAGCGAAGCGGGATACCGATGCACTAGACTTTGGCATGGATGCTTTTCTGTTCGCCAAAAGTTTAGAGGACAAGGATCTAATACTACGCTCGTGCAGGGCACTTTCGCAGTTTTACAGCGAGGTAAAGAGCGAGTTTCCTAATGCCATTGGCGTACTGGAAGAAGGTGTAAACTACTTAGATGAAGACTGCGATACCGAAAACCGCGCCGAGCTATACCGCCTAATAGGCTTGAACTACGACTACCTAGGCGAGCTTATAAAATCGAAGAGCGCATACGATGCATCGATAAAAGAACTACAGCGCCTAGGCGACCATACCAGTACAGGTAAGTTGACCATGGCACGCTCGCAGTTCAACCTTTCTATCATATACGGCAAGCTAGGTATGCCGCAACAAAGCGATGAATGCCTGCACAGTGCCTACCTACAATACAAAACGCTTGGCGATAAGTCGGGCATAGCGCGTTGCTATATTTCGTTTGGTGTAAGTATAGAGGAAAAGAAAGATGAAGACCGCGAAATAGCCCGCAACACAGCACTTGAGTACTATCAAAAAGCAGCAGCACTTTCGTTAGAAATAAATGATGATTTAAGCTACTGCGTATCGATGGGTAACATAGCGGTGAAGTACGCCGAAATGGAACGCTTCGATGACGCCTTGGTTGCAGCCTTCGATGCATTGGAGAAAGCCAAACGTTCGGCCAACAAACGCTTTCAGCTTAACCTGCATAGGCAAATAGGTAGGTGCTACCATTTAAAGAAAGACTTTGAAAACAGTAAGAAGTGGTTCGAAGCTTGCGAGGTAATATTTAAAGACCTTGGCTTGGCCGTTGATTACTACGACTTATATCGTTACTGGTCAGAGATGCTATTTGAGGCAGGCGACCATAAAGAGGCATACCTCAAGCTGCAAAAATCATTGAAGCAGCAAGAGGAGATGCACGAGTTCCACAAAAACGCGGCAGTAGACCATGCTACCTTGAAACTTCAACTAGAAGAAGGCCGTAAAGAAAAGGCCCTGCTGAAGAAGAAGAATGCTGAGATAGCCGAATACACACAAAAGCTGGAAGCATCAAACTTCGAGCTGAAACAGTTTGCGCACGTAGCATCGCACGATATGAAAGAGCCGCTGCGTACAGTAACCAACTACTCGCAGCTGCTGATAAAAAGCTTTGGACAGGAAAACCTGAGCGATGAGCAGCGCGTGTACATGAAGTACCTTGGCGAAGGCACTAACCGCATGATGGACGTAATAAACAGCATGCTTCGCCTATCGGAAATAAACACCGTAAGCGCGCAAACCGACCTTGACCTAAACAATGTGTTTATAGATGCATTGAACTACTTAAGTGATGACATTGGCAAAACCAGTGCATTGATATCGGCAGAGCATTTGCCGACCATACATACCGATAGGGTATTAATGAACCAGCTGTTCCAAAATATATTAAGCAACTCGATAAAGTATAATAGCAGCATACCACCTATAATTGAAGTAGCATATAGGGAACTAGAAGAATCGCACTATTTCGAGATAGCCGATAACGGTATAGGTATACAGCATGAGTATAGAGAGAAAGTATTCTTCATTTTCCAACGCCTACACGCTAGGCACGAGTATGAAGGCAATGGCATGGGCTTAACCGTATGCAAAAAGATAATAGACAGCTTAAAGGGCAGGATATGGATAGAAGATTCGCACCTAGGGGGCACTAAAGTTTGTTTCACCATACCTAAATATAGCTATGCAACTATTGCTACGTAAAACCAATAAAGCGCGCTTGGCACTACAACAAGTGCTGCCTTTTTGTGCTAGCTATATTGCGTTAGGCATTATCTCTGCATTTATGTACTACCACCGTAAACCCGAAAAGGTGAAGGTGTAGTAAATTGGAACACGGATGAGACGGATAACACAGATTTCACGGATACCTTTCTAAAGAGATAGCAAACTATCTTACCTCTCAATCTACCCTATTTTTCTCTGCTCAACTCTGCGCGCTCTCTATTGCCTCTGCGTAGTACTTTTTATCTGCATTTGCTTTTTCCGAAAAATTGAACATACATTTGCGCCAACTTTCTGGGGGCGTTTTTGCGTAACAGCAAATTCTGAGAAGAACCCTTCGAACCTGAACATGGTAATGCATGCGTAAGGGAAGAAAAGCGGGCTGCTAGCGCCTGCGTGCATCTTTCTCAATCCTTCATGAAAGGTTTTAAAAAACACTTAAAACCTTGTATGAAAAAATCAATTTTCTTTTTCCTGCTCATTGCCAATTATGCGATGGCGCAAACCGATTCGGTGGTCGTCAGCATTGACACCAACAAGATTAAACCCGTAATAGTTGAAGATGTAGTTATTACCTCTACACGTGCGGGCAGCAACTCCCCTACTGCTTACCAAAACCTTAGCAAAGAGGAACTGCGTAAAAACAACCTTGGGCAAGATTTACCAATCCTTCTGGACAATACAGCATCGGTAGTTACTACCAGCGATGCGGGCGCGGGCGTGGGCTACACGGGCATACGCATACGCGGTAGCGACAATACGCGCATCAATGTTACCTTCAACGGCATACCTGTTAACGATGCGGAATCGCAAGGTATGTTCTGGGTGAACTTGCCCGACATTGTATCATCGGCGCAGAACGTGCAGATACAGCGCGGCGTAGGTACTTCTACCAACGGTCCTGGTGCATTTGGTGGAACCATAAGCTTACAAAGTCAATCGGGCAGCCCTAATCCTTACGGCGAAGCGGCTATATCGGGTGGCTCGTTTGGTACATTGAAGATGACAGGCCGTGCAGGTACGGGCCTCATTAAAAACAAATTCTTTGCAGAAGGTTCAGCCAGTTGGATACGTAGCAACGGTTACATAGATAGGGCGCGTAGTAACCTGCAATCTTACTTCGCACAGTTGGGCTACATATACAAAGGCACCTTACTGAAGTTTGTGTACTTCGGGGGGCGCGAGCGTACCTACCAAGCATGGAACGGCGTGCCGCAAGATTCGCTAAAAACCAACCGCACCTTTAATGATTTAGGCACCGACTACGGGGCACACCAACCTGCCTATAACAACCAAGTTGACAACTACGGGCAAGATTATTTTCAGTTATTGTTCGCGCAGCAGTTGCCTAAAAACTTCAACCTGAACCTTGGCTTGTTTACTACTCTAGGCAGGGGGTACTATGAAGAATTCAAATCGCAGACGGACATCAACAACTATTACCCAGGTTTAGATACCGTGGGTATAGCTACAGATTTAGTTAGGCAGAAGTGGCTGCGTAATGTATTCTATGGCGGAACATTTGCATTGACCTACGAGAAGAAAAACATTTCTGCAACGCTGGGTGGATTGCTGGGCCAATATCGCGGCGACCACTTTGGCAAGGTAATATGGGCCGAACAATTTCCTCAGCTAGATAAGGATCAACATTACTACGATGGCAAATCGATTAAGAACGACTTTAACGTGTATGCCAAGTTCAATTATGAGTTGAAGGAGAGGATCAACTTCTACATAGACCTACAATACCGCTACGTAAACCACAGCACTAAAGGTGTAGATAACGACCTAAGCACTTACGATGTAAATAACACTTGGCATTTCTTCAATCCTAAGGCGGGTATATTAGCAAAGATAAAACCGCAACACCATGTGTATGCATCGTTCGCAGTAGGCAACCGCGAGCCTAACCGCGATGATGTATTGGCTAGCACACCAGCCAAGAAGGCGAAAGCAGAAACCATGTACGATGTAGAAGCAGGTTATAAATTTCTGCATGGCAAATTTCCGTTAAGCGCTAACTTCTACTACATGCACTACAAAGACCAACTAGTTTTAACAGGTAGGATAAACGATGTAGGCAACCCGATAAAAGAGAACGTACCTGTAAGCTACAGAACGGGTATAGAGTTGAATGGTGGATTTAACTTCTACAAGAACTTTAAAGGCAAAGACGATGTTGATGTACTTGACCGTAGAAAGATATTCGCCATCAACTACTCGTTCACTTATTCGTTAAACAGAATTAAATCTTTCGATGAATACATCTATACCTACGACGAGAACTACTCTCCTATCGATACGCTAACATTGATTACAAATTATAAGAACAGCAGCATTGCATTCTCGCCTAGTTTTATAGCATCATTGGAACTGGTGGCATATCCTGTAAAAGGTTTGAGCATAAGCTTAATGACCAAAGCAGTAAGTAAGCAGTACCTAGACAATACCAGCAACGAAGGCCGCAAGTTGAAGCCGTTTACCTATAGCAATTTGAACATTACTTACCAGTTACCGCTAAAGGCTACTAACAAAGAAGTAAGACTAACACTATTGCTAAACAACATCTTCAACCGCCTGTACGAAAGCAATGGCTACACCTACAGCGAACGTTACAACTACGACGATGGCACAGGCACGCGCGTGAACGACGGTCCGTACACCTACAATTATTATTACCCGCAGGCAGGCTTCAATATGCTAGGCGGAATTAATGTAAGATTTTAGTCAGCACACCGAAGCGGGAGGCAATATTGCTTCCCGCTTCTCTTTTGTATCTTGCACCAATATGGAACAAGCCCTAGCGCAACTAAAGCAAGTAACCGATGCCGTGCAGCCACTCAGCGCCGAGGCATGGGCCGACTTTGCCGCGATATGGGAGCCATACACAGCCAAGCGCAAAGAGGTAATAACCCTCCAAGGCAGCACTGAGAAATACCTATACTTTGTAACCGAAGGCGTACAGCGTATTTACTATTTCGATGAGCAAGAGCGCGAGGCTACGATCATCTTTACCTATGCACCATCATTCGGCGGCGTGTTAGATTCGCTGTTGATGCAGCAGCCTAGCAAGTACTACTGCGAGGCCTTAACGGCATCTACATTCATCCGCGCCAAGCACAGCGACTTGCAAAGGTTAATGCTTAAACACAAAGAGATAGAAACCCTAATAAGACAAGGCGTTACATCCTCGCTATCGGGCGTATTGGAGCGGCTGGTTGAACTACAATGTTTTTCATCGGAAGAAAAATTCCGCAAGCTATTGCAGCGCAGCCCGCATATACTGCAAATGGTGCCGCATAAGTACCTCGCCAACTATCTAGGCATAGATGCTACCAACTTTAGCAAGTTGATTAACAAGGTGAAGATTTAATTACTTAAGCTCTAGAGTAACATTAGAACACGGATGAAACAGATGACACGGATAACACAGATATAATTTGCATGATGCCACTACTCAATACTCCAACTTTTAACTTTTAACTTTTAACATTTCACCTTTCAACCAATGATAATCTTGGTAAATACCAAGAACTGTGTTTGTACGCCTACGCACCTTTGCATCAACAAAAAACACAAACACATGAAAAAACAAACCATCGTTACAGTAGCCAGCATCGGCTTCATTCTGCTTTCAGCATTCAGTTTATTATCGGTAAGCGTTATGGCATTCTTCAGTCCACAGGCTGTAATGGACCTAGTAGGTGTACAGCTAAACAACACAGATGCATTCAGTTCTATACGTGGCGTATATGGCGGCGTGGGCTTAACACTTACCATTTCACTTATTTACTTAATGGTAAAAGATAGGAAGCGCGGCTTGGCGTTCCTGTGCCTGCTATGGGGACTATATGCAATGTCACGCATCATCACCATTTTTGCGGAAGGTACATTGGGTGCAT
The DNA here is from genome assembly GCA_018267435.1 of Bacteroidota bacterium. Lineage (GTDB taxonomy): Bacteria > Bacteroidota > Bacteroidia > Chitinophagales > LD1 > Bog-950. The sequence goes on from JAFDYM010000415.1 coordinate 9,294, forward strand.
TTGGTACGCAGTGGCTATACACCGAAATAACTTTCTTTGCCATAGCTGCCGTACTTTTGTTCAGCAACCGTAAACCTACCGTAGCAGCATAACATGAAAGCCGTAAACAAACAAGCCTTGATAGACAGCCTAGAGCAGCAGGTAGATGCACATTTGCAGCAGGCTATTAAGGTATATCAAAACCTAGATGCAGATACGCTATCGAGGCCTTCTAACACTGGCGGCTGGAGCATAGCGCAATGCCTAGAACACTTGAATAGCTACGGCGACTACTATCTACCCCATATAGAAAAGACCTTGCGCAATAACCATAGCGATAGCGCTACATTTACAAGCGGCTGGCTAGGCGACTACTTTACCAAAAGTATGGACCCGCAAGAGGGCAAAAAAATGAAGGCGCTGAAAGGGCACATACCCGCCACACAGCTAAACAGCTATGCCGTAGTGGCCGAGTTTATTCAGCAGCAAGAAAAGCTACTGATTTATCTTAGGCAAGCACGTAAGGCCGACTTGGATATACGCATACCTATCACCATAACAAAACTAATACGATTGAAACTAGGCGATGTGTTCCAGTTCCTTATTATGCACGATGAACGGCACATACAGCAGGCAAATAGAAACCTGTAGGCAATAAAAAAGGGAAGCGGTGTGCTTCCCTTTCTGTTTATATCTCACAGCAGATGAATCAGATTGAACAGATTAACAGCAAATAATTTTCTTCAATCTGTTTTATCTGTATAATCTGTTGTAAAGTTTCTTAGGCCGAAATCTTTCTGTGGCCTACCCATACAAAGCGCTTGCTTACGTACTCTGGGTTGGTGAAAGATGCATTACCTGCAGGGTTGCCGCCTGTAACGTGGAAGTCGCTGAAGCCTGCGTGTTGGTTAACCCAAATAGGTCCAACTAGGTTTAACGATACCGGTGCAAACACCTCTTCCATTTCTTCCGTTATGTAGTTAGCCATAGCATCGTCGGTAGTGTAGGCAGCACAAGTAATAGCGCCATGCTTGGCAGCCATATCCTTTGCTATCTGTACAGACTGTGCAGTATCTTTTGTTTTGATGATAAGCACTATTGGGCCAAACAATTCATTTTCGTAGATACCAAAGTCTTTTGCATCTACTTCCAACACTACGTGCGATGAAGTACGTGCCTCTGGAAACTCTGGGTTCGCTACTTTGTTCGGTTCTAGCAATACCGTTGCGTCAAGGTCTTTAACTGAGTTAACACGCTTAACGGTAACATCGCTTTGTATAGCACCTAGTGTACCAGGGCCCATTTGCGGGTGCGCAGCTATGCCTGCTATAGCATCTACCAGTGCCTTCTTCACTTCTTCGTAAGGTATTACAGTATCACCCTGTTTAACACCGATAGCAGGTATAAAGAAGTTTTGCGGAGCAGTACACATTTGACCGCTGTACAATGACACTGCAAACGATACGTTCTGTATCACTGCTTTCAAGTCGGCAACAGAATCTATGATAACAGAGTTAACACCAGCCTTCTCAGTAAATGTTACTTTGCCTGGTAGGCCCTCTACATAAGCACCGAATGCAGAACCACCTGTATAGTCAATCAACTTAACTAATGGGTGCTCTGCCAGTTGCTTCGTAATAAGCTTATCGCTGCTATCAACTGCCAATTGGCATACGTTCGGGTCAAGGCCTTTAGCCTGTAGGGCAGCTTGTATTTCAGCAACTACAATTGCTATTGGGTAAATAGATTTAGGGTGCGGCTTAACTATAACGGTGTTGCCAGTTATCAATGAAGCGAACATACCTGGAACAGAGTTCCAAATAGGGAATGTAGAGCAGCCTATTACCAAACCAATACCTTTAGGTATAGCCTTGAAAGTCTTATCCAGCTTCACGCTTATTTTGCCCATCGGCTTCTCCCATAGTATGTTGCTAGGGAAACGCTGTAGTTCCTCATAGCCTGCTGCCAATGCCTCAAGCGCCCTATCGCTAGCATGTGGACCAGAAGCCTGGAAGCTCATGATAAAGCTTTGGCCTGTGGTGTGCTGCGTAGCGTGTGCTATTTCGAAGAAGCGGTGCTTAACGCGCTCCAATGCATCTACCAATACTTCGGCGCGTACATCGGCGCTTGTCTTTTTCCAAGTATCGAAGGCACGGCCTGCGCGCACTATCAATGTATCTACCTCAAACACTGGATATGTAATACCTAGCGCCTTGGCAGTGTATGGACTTGTTTCTTCGCCTGCCCAGCCGGTAGGATTTTGCTGTAGCAAACCTTTGAACTGGTTACCTAGTTGTGCATTGTACGCCTCTTGGCCTTTGTTAGGTGCTTCTTCGCCGTAAGCCTTTGGATGCTCTGGGTATTGCGCGTAGAAAGTACGCTCGTGTATAGCCTTAATGGCATTATCTACTATCTCTTTATAATTCACTGCCACGTCTGTCGACATATTGAAATGGGTTTAAAGGTTTAGGAATAGAAGCCGAAGATAGGAAAAGCCTCCATATCAAAGAATGTTAAGTAATGGCCTTGGGCAGCACCATATTTATACCTTCGCCCCTATTATTCAGCCTTCTTAAAATCATACAGTTATGGCTTGGCTTATGCTCATTATAGGCGGCTTGTTCGAGGTTGGCTTTACCACCTGCCTTGGCAAAGCGAAAGAAACCAGCGGTAGTACCTCGTTGCTATGGCTACTGGGCTTTTTTATAAGCCTGAGCATGAGTATGTTTTTTCTATACAAAGCTACCCAAACCTTGCCGCTTGGCACCGCTTATGCCGTATGGACGGGCATAGGGGCTGTGGGTACGGTAATTATTGGCATCTTATTTTTTAACGAGGCCGCCGATTTTTGGCGCCTGTTTTTCATCTTCACCCTCATAGCTTCCATTATTGGTTTGAAGTTTGTTTCGGCGCACTAGGCAACATTGTATTTAGCTATTCGGCACAATTTCTATTTTCACGGGGCGTTAATTAAGCCAATTAAGCTAAAGTATGAAGCTGAGCCATTTTGCCAAGTTATTGTTTGTATTGATGTTGCCTTTTGCCCTGTTTATGGGTAGCGGCTGTAAAAAGGACAACTTCAGTGGCGATGCCATTACCTTTAGTACCGATACATTGACTTTCGACACAGTGTTTACCGTACTGGGCTCTACTACCAAAAAGTTCAAGGTGTTCAACAATAGCCGCGATGCGGTTACTATTTCCAATATCAACCTAAGCCGCTTAACAGGGCAGCAGTTCCGCATAATGGTAGATGGCGTAGCAGGCGACAACTTTACCAATGTAGAAATACCGGGACGCGACTCTATTTATGTATTTGTAGAAGTAACAGTAAACCCTAACGATCAAAGCCAGCCATTTGTTATTATTGACGATGTAAGCTTCCTAGTAAACGATGATGTAAAGAAGGTACACCTACAGGCCTTTGGGCAGAATGCGCACTTCCACTATGGCGAAGAGCTAGATACAAATGGAACAGTAATTTGGAACAATGATTTACCGCACGTAATAGTAAATGGCGATAGTGTGCCTGGTGTATATGTACGCTGTGGCACAAAGCTTAAAATACAACCCGGGTGTAAGATATTCCTAGCAGGTGGTGCAGCTATGTATATAGAGGGTGAATTGGAAGCTACGGCCAGCAACTGGAGCGATTCTATCGTGTTCCAAGGTGTGCGCTTGGAGCAGTACTACGATGACCAACCAGGCCAGTGGTCGGCTATTATATTCCTACGCAATAGCACTTGCCAACCTAAGGGTACATTCGACCATTGCGTTATTAATGAATCGAGCTATGGCATATATGCAGGTGCGGGCCTTAGCACCAACATTAACGATTACCTAAGTACTAGCAATCGCGCCAATGTTACCATCAACAACACGATAGTAAAGAACAGCCTGTACCATGCGGTGTATGGCTTTAATGCAGAGGTAAATGCTACCAATAGCCTTTTCTATGTATCGGGCGACCACTTGGTGAACCTTACCCTAGGCGGCGATTACAACTTCCTGCACTGCACTATGTACAATGCAGGCTCGCGCTACATAAGCCACGAGAAGGAAGTGCTGAACTTGAACAATGCATTGGTAGATAACAATACGAACACCATATACCAAGGTGCGCTTAGCGCCAACTTTACCAATAGTGTTATTTGGGGTAGCTTAAGGCAAGAGGTAGCTTACAACAACTACCCTGTAGTAGTAGGTTCAAGCAGCCAATATGCCTTAAACTTTTTGTACAACGATATAAAGACGAACATAGATACGGTTGGTTTATATAGCATAAGCAGCAGCGGTAACTATAACGACGACCCACGCTTTAAAGATGCTGCCAAGTACAACTTTATACCTAGCGATAGCACAGGTTATTTCTCGCCGCTTATTGATAGGGCACCGGGCTTAGGTGCTACCAATGATATATTTGGAACGATGCGCCCAGTATCGAAAACCGGCAATGCAGATAAGTATGATGTAGGTGCTGTGGAGGTGCCATAGGTGAAAACAGTTGCCGTCTGCTTTAGCTGACGGATTACTGCACTGCAACATATTTGGACTTTAGTCCAACACATAATTCGGCTAAAGCCAATGACTGTCCCTCTCGCTATCCGTTGCTTAAAAGCAACGGCAATTACAATAGCAGAATAAGATTTGCTTTACTCGTTTAAATAAACTCATCCCCTAGCCCCTTCTCTTTAAAAAGAGAAGGGAGACAGATTTGTCTTTTCTCTTTTCCATTAGCACTACAGCATGAAGGCGCGTGGCAGACGCATGGACAATGTAAACACTACAGGCTGGCCCATAAGCATTTTGAATATTATCGCGCTATAACACTCCTACGCCGTAGAGAATGCACCTGCAACCAGTAACATGTAACCCGCAACAATTACAGTATGCCAGGTATAATTTTGTAGGGTACTATATCGCAGTACTTCTCCCAGTCTTCGCCGTATTTGTTGCGGCACTTGGTATCGTCGCGGAAGGCACGGTGCGTTAATAGTATGGTAAGGAACAATACGTAAAAGAAAGGTATAAAGTGCGTAAAGCCCGTGGCGCAGCTCCAGAAGAATGCCGCTAGTATTTCGGGCACATAGTGAAAGTGCCTGCTTACACCCCAAAAGCCCGATGCCAATAGCAGGTTGCTTTTGCGAATGCTGTTTTCGGTAGTATAGCTGGCCTCGATAAGTACTGGCGTTTTACCCCATATAGTGGTGTTTCCTTTAGTGGCGCGTACCACCTGCCTTTGTATATCGGCCCAATAGTTGGTCCATATAGCCATAAGGCCTGCTATAAATATAACCAACGCCATGCCTGCGCTTAGGCCCACAGGGTGCTTAACCATAAACATAACGGGCGAGGTATACACCGCAAATACCCACACTAGGCAACCCCAGCATATGTAGTAACCTGCGCGGTCTACCTGTATATCCATACTGCGCATGTAGCCATTCTCCCATATAAAAAACTTAAGCAGGTATATAAACAGCAAACCTGCCGATA
>JAFDYM010000416.1 GCA_018267435.1 Bacteroidota bacterium
AAGATGTTTAGTGGTAAGTAGAAAACAGCGTTTAAACACAACATAAATGAGAAGCGCCGAGGGACAATCCTTCGGCGCTTCTCATTTTATCTAAACAAGTTTTTAATAATCCCTATCAACTGGTGGTGGCGAGTTATCTTGGTTGCTATCGCCGCCATTGTTTTGGTTGTAGTTATTGTTGTTGTAATTATCGTTGGTATTGTATTGCGCGCGGTTCTTTTTGGCACCGAACCTAAAGCCAAGGGTAAGCAGCACTTGGTGCTGGTTAAAGGTGTTGCGCACATAATCGCTAGCTGGTGTGTTGCTTATATCTTTGCTTATGCTGTACACATAGGCTAAATCGGCATAGAATACCTTGCCCCTGTAGCCTAAGCCACCAGTAGCGTAGTGCCTGGTTTCGTTGTACTGCTGCGCGTTGTAACTAGCCTGGTATGGGGTGCTGCTAAATGCATAGCCTGCACGTAAGCGCAGCACTTTTATGGCACCTTCTACACCCACACGCACGTTATGGCCAAACGTAAGGTTGCTCTTTATAAAATTGTTCTCCCTATCGCTATCGGCAGTGTAGCTTCTACCAAAGTTGAAACTGTTGGCACCGTAATTCAAAAACTCGTAGTCGGCAGAAATAAAGGCATGTTGCTTAATGAAAAATGCCGCGCTGAATACACCTTTCATAGGTGTACGATACTTGTAGGTAAACAAGTCGAAGTAGGCATTGTACTCATAGCTAGCAGTATCGAATGTGGAAGTAGAATTAGCCGTGTAATTATCGTTAAGCGTATAAAAAGTAGGCATGTGGTATGCCAAACCAAACCTTACCCACTGGGCCGGGCGGTATAGCAAGCCAATGTTAAAGTTGGCACCCAAACCGCGTATCCTTAATTCATTGCTATAAGTATAAGTACGAAATGCCGAAGTAGTGTCTGCCAGGTTTACAGCATCTTCTCCATACCACATGGTTCTATAATAGTTCATTACGCTTACGCCTAGGCCAGCGCCCACATACACCTTATCGCTAAGGTTAAAGCCTAGGGCAAGGTCAATATTATCTTTAGCGCCACGGGTATTTATTTCGCCAAGCTGCCTTACAGGTGCATTTACATTGCTGTAATAGCGGTTATTTATGGTATCAAAATCAAGCAGGTAAGTTTCCCATGCCAAGCGCACCTCGTCGGGTGCGGCTTCCAATGTATTTTGTGGATTGTTTAAATAATCGGCATAGCTATCAATGGTGGTACCATCGGGATTTACATTTCCAAACCCTACCTTGCGGTTGAACATGCTTTGCCTGCTATAGTTAAGGGCTATGGTAACAAACTTTAATGGATTGGTAGCTTTAAAACTTATACCCGATGCGGGACGGTTAACAGGTATGGCCCACACTATACCCGCTTGCCCAAAGTAAAACCGGGTAGAGGGCGACTTGGCAGGCGAGCCTAAATAGTCGGCATTGGTATTTACAATACTAATAGCTGGGGTAAGCGATACATCGCCCGAGCGGTAGAGGGCCAGGCCTGCGGGGTTTATGCCCACGCTGCTAAGGTCGGCACCTACCGCACCAAAAGCACCCGCCACACCTGCCGAGCGTGCCGTGCCAGGTATAAAGTTGCGGCTGTACAATAGGGCATCGCTATAATAGCTTTGCGCACTTGCCATGCCTGTTATTATGCTAAAAAGTATAAGGAACTTCAATTTCATATTATCACTATAAGGTGTTACTATAAAGTAAAAACGGAACCGCAAGTGCTTCGCTCTCCACGGTTCCGTATTATATATTTATGTGTGGCAAAATATGTGTGCCAGTTATGCCTACCTAGGTCCACGGCCGCCGCCACCACCGCCACCCATACGCGGGCTTGATGAAGGCATAGATGGAGACTGGCTAGGGCTAGACCTTTGTATATCCATTTGCCTTGGCTGCTGCTGTTGATAGCTAGGCTGGCTAGGCCTTTGCATTTCCTGCTGCCTAGGTTGGTATTGCTGCTGTGGCTGGCTAGGTCTTTCTATTTGCCTAGGTTGCTGCTGGCTAGGCGTGTTGTTATAGCTAGGCTGAGCAGGCCTTTGCTGTATATTATTATCATTTGGCCTTTGGTAGCCACCATTGTTGCTAGGGGCGCTTGGCCTGCTAGGCTGTACATTTTCGCGCGGCTGGGTTGGCCTTTGCTGCACATTGCTGTTAGGTCTTTGTATACCACCGTTGTTAGGTGCACTTGGCCTTGTAGGCTGCACATCGTTACTGTTTGGCCTACCGTATTCGTTATTGTTAGGACTGCTAGGCCTAGTAGGTTGTACGTTTGGCGCACTGCGGTTAGGCTGCTCGGTTGGTCCGCCATCAAACCTTGTAGGCGGCTGGTTAGTATTGCTGTTGCCCGTATTAGGCGCTGTTGGCCTACCCACATTCGTGTTTGTATTAGGTATATCGCGGCCACCCAATTGCTCCTTAGTAGGTTGCGGGCGGGTAGTAGTTGAGTTTGGCGTATTTATATTGCCCGATGCAGGCCTTTCAATTGGCCTTTGTATACCCTCGCGTGGTATATCGTTTACATCTGTTTTACCAAAACCTGGCCTAGGCCCAGAAGGTGGTGTATTAACGGTAGTTAAGCCCCCATCGCTAGTGCGGGTTACGCCTAGCAAGTTCCTGTTTCGGCGCGGACCATTGTTGTAGTAACCGTTGCCGGCCTGACCGCCGCCATAGTAACCACCACCATAATAGCCATCATAGTAACCGTTGTTATATCCATTCCAGTAGCCTTGGTTGTAGCCATAGCCATAGCCACCCCAGCCGCCACCATAGTATCCGCCCCAACCGCTCATGTAAGGGGTGCTGCAAAAACCACCACCGTACCAGCTGTTGTAATAACCACAACTGTTCCAGCCCATGTTCCAACCCCAGTATGGGCTGCTCCAAGGATTGTACCAATTGCTATAGCTATAATATGGAGTGCCCCACGGGCCCCAAGGGTCGTTATACCAAGTACCGAATGAAATAGAAATACCACGGTTCCAACTATTGAAGCCCCAACCGCTGCCATAGTAATAGCTTGGCGTAAACTGGTAGCTGTAGTAGTCCATACCCCAGTTAGGCCTATAGTAGCGGTTCAATCTATTGGTGTAGTAGAAATCTTCATCATCTACATAATAGTTGTTGGTAATATATGTATTGCCGCTGCCATCGCTGTATTGGCTAGTGCTGCTGCTTTGTGTACCATCATCGTACCTATAAGCAGGGTTGTCGTAGCCATCGGTTTTATCTGTAGGCTGCTGATAGTTCTGGTTATTGTTATAACCATTATCATAGTTTTCATTACCGTTTTGGTAATTGCTGTTCTGATTCTGATTACTATTTTGGTTACTATAACCCGCATCTTTGCTAGGGTCGTAATACACATCATCGGTTTGCGCCCACACATTAATGGTGCTGCAGAGCATCAGCATCATCGATATCCCATATAAATACACGCGTTTCATAAGGTTCTTGGTTTTTAGTACGACAAATTTATTCATAAAGAGTTTAAGCAATCCCTATTTTGATATTTTTGGGACGCACATTAACATACTAAATAAATAACGTACCAATTTTTCATGGCGAAAGAGATAACACCAAGAGTTAACGATTATTCACAATGGTATAATGACCTTGTGATAAAAACTGGCCTAGCCGATTATAGCAGCGTTCGCGGATGTATGGTAATAAAACCCTATGGCTATGCTATATGGGAAAACATGCGCGATGCACTTGATAAAGCATTTAAGGAAACAGGCCACGTAAATGCCTACTTCCCCTTATTTATACCTAAAAGCTTTTTAAGCAAAGAAGCTGCACACGTAGAAGGCTTTGCTAAAGAGTGCGCCGTAGTAACACACTACCGCCTTAAAAACGACCCGAACGGCAAAGGTGTAATAGTAGACCCTGAGGCGAAACTAGAGGAAGAACTGATAGTACGCCCTACATCGGAAACGATAATATGGAACAGCTATAAGAACTGGATACAGAGCTACCGCGACCTACCTTTGCTTATAAACCAATGGGCAAACGTAGTACGTTGGGAAATGCGTACACGCTTGTTTTTGCGTACAGCTGAGTTTTTATGGCAAGAAGGACACACGGCACACGCTACGCCAGCCGAGGCTATAGAGGAAACCGAAAAAATGCTAGGCGTGTACACGCAGTTTGCCGAAGAGTTTATGGCATTGCCGGTGATACAAGGTAAGAAGACAGCTAACGAGCGCTTTGCAGGTGCAGTTGAAACCTATTGCATAGAAGCGATGATGCAAGATGGCCTTGCATTGCAAGCAGGCACTTCGCACTTCTTGGGTCAAAACTTTGCTAAGGCGTTTGATGTACAGTTCTTAACAAGAGAAGGTAAGCAAGAGCACGTATGGGCTACCTCATGGGGTGTATCTACCCGCTTGATAGGCGCCTTGATAATGGCGCACAGCGATGATGACGGTTTGGTACTGCCTCCTAAACTTGCACCATTGCAAGTGGTGATAGTGCCGATAACCAAAGGCGCTGACGACATGGCGAAGATATACGAGAAATTTGAGCCTGTAATGAAGGCACTGAAGGCAAAAGGTATAACCTTTAAGTTTGACGATGACGACACCAAGCGCCCGGGCTTTAAGTTTGCCGAGTACGAAATGAAAGGTGTGCCTGTGCGCCTAGCTATGGGTATGCGCGACTACGACGGTGGTACCGTAGAAGTAGCCCGCCGCGATACCAAAGAGAAAAGCGTACAGCAGTTTGAAGGCATAGTTGAATATATAGAGAACCTATTGGTAGATATACAAGCCAACATCTTCAACAAGGCTAAGGCTTTCCGCGATGCGAACATAACCGAAGTAAATACTTGGGACGAGTTTAAGAACCAAATAGAAAACGGTGTAGGCTTTATAAGCGCGCATTGGGATGGCACACCAGAAACCGAAGAGAAGATAAAGGAGCTAACCAAGGCTACTATACGCTGCATACCATTAAACAACCCACAGCAAGATGGCGTGTGTGTGTTCAGCGGCCAGCCAAGCAAGGAGCGTGTTATTTTCGCTAAGGCTTATTAGTGTTTTGTTTCGCATAAAGACACGGAGCACATAGAGATGTTTTACAACAAACAAAAAGCGCAGGGTACACACCTTGCGCTTTTTTTGTGTAGCTACTTCTACCCTACCAAATAAAAAAACGGGACACCCTAGTTGAGGGTATCCCGTGAACCTGACACTAAAAGATGTTAGACTATAGCTTCACTATCTTTCTAGTTATAAGCTCGGTGTCGGTATGTATTTCCAATATATACGTACCTGCACTTTGGCTAGCTATATCAATAGTATTGCTATAAGTACCATTGAACTGTTTCAACTCTTCGCTGTATATAGCTTGGCCAGCTATGTTGCTTAGCCTTACTTGTAGCATGGTAGTAGTGCTGCTTTCAAACACAACCGTCAACCTATCGGTAGCTGGTACTGGCATTACTTTTAGCAAGTTGCCCTCACCATTGGTGTGTACTATGCCTGTAGTGTGTGTTACCGTTACGGTAAAGCTACAAGTATCGGTAGCGCCGTTAGCATCGCTTACTACATAGCGCTCGGTAGTTACACCTATAGGAAAGGCTGCACCGCTACCTAAGCCGCTTATGCGCTGTACGGTAGTGTTGGCGCAGTTAGTAGCCTGTGTAGGTGCCGTGTAGTTAACTACTGCTGTAGTTTGCGTACCCACAGCTATACCTGTGGCATTGCCTGGGCAAGTTATGCTAGGCTTAATGGTATCTTGCGTAAAGAACAACATATACTGCGTAACTGTATTGCCCGAAGCATCGGTAGCTGTTATAGCTATCGGCGTTTCGCCAGTGGTAGCAAAACTACCTGCAGCCGGGCTTTGTGTAATGGCTACATTGCCAGCGCAGCTATCGCTTGCAGCAAATAGGCCAGAAAAGTCGGGGACTACCGATGAGCAACCAATACTGTTACTATCATCTACCAAGTAGTTTTCAGGTGTAGCAGTAAAGTATGGAACTATACTATCGTTCACCGTTATCTTCTGTATACATGTAGCAATATTGCTGCCTATGTCGCGCGCGGTCCATGTTACGTTGTTTACACCTACGCTAAAGCTGCTGGTAGCATTATTGAACACCGTATCTAGTCCGCAGTTATCAAGCGCTATAGGCGTACCTAGGTTAATGCCGCTTATGCTGCAACTACCTATAGGCACGTAGTAGGTTGAATCTCGAGGACATGTAATAGTAGGATTAACAGCATCGGGGCCAGTGGTAACTGTAACAGGTGGCGAAGCGTAATCGCAGCCCCATATAGCAGTTACCGTTACCATATATGTACCAGGCAGTACTTGTATGGCCCGTGTGGTATCGCCCGTGCTCCAAGCATAGTGTGTAAAGGTATTATCTGCTGTTATTGTAGCACTATCGTTAGGGCAAGCGTAAGCAGTAGTAGGCACTATGTTAGTAGGTGCTATGTACGGCTGCACTCGCAAGGTATCTTGGCCCTGGCAGCCCATAGTATCGCGAAGGAATACAATGTAACTACCTGTGTCGGTAAACAGCTTAGGGTTATCGGTAGTACCGTTCCACCAGCGTATTGAATCATACTCGTTCCTTAAGTCAACCATCAACGAATCGCCAGGTGCGCACACATATTGGTTAGGGTCTACATTCAACTGGCCACCACGTATGTGCAACAGGCGGAATACCGTATCGGTACAACCTACGTTATTGGTAGTAACTACTATGTAGAAGATAAGACCACGATAGCCTACTGCCGCTGGTGTAAATACGTTATCGTTGAAACCTAAGCCCATGTACTGCTTATCTACAGGGTCGAACGTAAACGGAGGATCATCTACACAGAACTCTGGCAATGAGTATGGCAAGTTGTACGACTTATCCTTCACTTCTATAACAGCAGTATCGCTGGCAGTACAAGCATTTACAGTTACGGTATATGCTATAGTATCAAAGCCGTGGTAAGCAGTGCGCGAGTTGAAACGCACATTGCTGGTAGTGCTATCTTCAATTAAATCACTGCCATTCCAGGTACCACCTTGCGTAGCTACTGTAAGTAGATAGTTACCACTTGCTTCGCACACGCTGGTAGGTGCCGTAATAGTAGCATTAGGTATAACAGTATTTACCACTATGGTTTGTACACGCTGTGCCGAACATCCGTTCTCGGTATATGTACGGGTAATGGCATGGTTGCCACCACCTGCCACCGCAGGGCTGAACACCGTACCACTAATACCTAAGCCTGTATAAGTACTGCCTGTAGCAGGCAACTGTATAGGTGTAGCATTGATACAGTAAATAGAATCAGCAAATACTGTTACGCTTGGAGTCTCATATACATCAATAGTATCGCGGCTTATACCTGTGCAGCCAGTAGCGTTATCGTAGTATGAATAGCTGATAACATGGCGGCCTTTGCCTGCAGCACGTGGGTTGAATTTGTTACCAGTAATACCATTACCACTTAGCACACCGCCTGCTGGGCTAAAGCTTACGGTTATATCGGCACTGTCGTAAGTGCAATAAGTACTGTTAAGCCCTGTAAGCGTAGTAGCTGGGCCAGGTTGTACTTGTACAAACATTTCGCCACCGTTTATAAATACACCACACCTATCGGCCATGCGGAACTGGTATTGCTTCTGATCGCTAGATTGGATAGATGGAAAATGCAACGTAGGTTCAGTTGATATAACAACATAATTGAAGTTTGCATCTGTTGTTACCCATTCAAAAGTTAGGCCAGTAGCGCTACCTGTAAGCATAGGGTCAAGTGTTACTTCAGCATTTTCGCAGAAACTTAAACCCTGGAAGTTGTTGTTTATCTGTACATCATCTACTACTTCTACAAACACGGTACAGTATGATGAGTTGCTGCTGTAGTCAACTGCGCGGTAACTTACAGTGTGGAAGCCTGGCGTAAACACGGTGTTTACCGAGTTATCTACCACATAATCTATTTCGCGTATCAAGGTTACCTCGCCACCGCCAGGGCCATCGTTATATATTGGCGCTGGTACGGCAAAGGTAGCGTTACATGAACCAGAATCAGGGCTTATAGTATACGTTTGTATAGGGCCACAATCCAAGTGCGGAGGATTAAACTCGGTAACTATTACATTGGTTTGGCAGCGCACGGTATCGCCTGTGCCTTTTATTACATAGGCATAGTGCTCTTCGCTTCTTCCAGTTGGGAAAAACGCGCCACTGCCCCTACCCTGTTCCAATATAATTTGAACATTAGGGCAAGGATATAGTTGACCTGTCCATTGGTCTACTGTACCAGGTACAGGATAGTACACTACCATACCATTACCGTTAGGGTCAGCCTGTAGGTAGTTATCTACACAACTGCTTTGCAATGGATAATTAGGCGTAACTGTTACGCTGAACGTAGCAGTATCTACATTACCCGCCGAATCAATAGCTACATACATCTGTGTAGTAGTACCTAGCGGGAAGGTTTGGCCAGCAGCATAGCCACTTACCCTGCGTAGAGTTACGCAACCGCTGTTATCGTTAGCTGTAGGCTCGGTAAAGCTTACTACAGTACCACACATTTCGCTACTGTTAGTAGTAATGTTGGCAGGTACGGTTATTGTAGGCTTAACTGTATCGCGTATAGTAATAGTAAATATGGCCGTGTCGCGCTTATCGCTTAAGTCGGCCACTACATAGGTTTGCACTGTAGTACCTATAGGGAACAAGGCACCGCTAGGCAAACCTGTAGCACGGTATGTAACCAAACCGTTGGTACAGTTATCGGTACCTACTGGCTCTGCAAAGGTTATCACCTTGCCGCAAGCACCTGGATCTACATCGGCCACTATGTTGGCCGGTGCAATTATTGATGGAAACTCCCGGTCTACCACAGTCATGCTAAAGGTACACTGTGCTTGCTTGTTATTGGCTACCACAGTATAGGTAACTGTGGTGGTACCTACTGGCCAGTAAGGAGCAGGGTTGTTTATGCTCCAGCTTTCGGTAGTACAACCATAAGCAGGTGTTACCACAGGCCTGCCTGTGCCTGCATAAGCAGTACACTCGCCCGGTGTGGTAAGCAGCATATTGTTGTTAGGGCAGGTTACGCTAAGCACGTTGTTATCTACTACCGTTACATTGTAAGTACAAGTGGCAGTGTTGCCGGCAGCATCCCACAGGCGGTATAGCTGCGTGGTAGTACCCATAGGGTAATAGCCCGAGAACGAACCACTAACCAAGCCACCATAAGGTGCAGTACATGTATTATCGGTACCCGTAAGCACAGGGTTAGGCAGGTAGCCATAGCACAGCTCTGGCCTATAGTTAAGGGTAGTATCGCTAGGGCATGGCGCACTAAATTGTGGCGCTACGTTATCTACCACTTTAACATCGAACGTGCAGTATGAGCGATTGTTCTGCGCATCGGCCACACGGTATGTTACCGTGCTGGTACCTAGCGGAAATACAGAGCCGCTTGGCAAGCCATTGAACAACGTTGGCGTGTAGTAACTCATGTCATTATCAAGCGCTGGTGCCACGGTGTAGTTAACTACCGCCGAGCATGCACCGTTATCGTTAGGTACGGTAATGTTATTAGGACACACCAAATTAGGGCCCTGCCTATCCGACACTACTATTTCTACATTACAAGTAGCAGTATTGCCATATGCATCGGTAGCTTTGTAGGTAGAAAAGTGCGTACCTATACTTGCAGTATCGCCGCTGTATTTGCCCAAAAACTGCCACTGCACAGTTACATTACCCGGCAAGTTATCTATAGCAGTTGGTGTAGGAAAAGTAATGGTAGTATAGCTCTTGCCTGTATCGGTAAGAAAATAAACCTTATCGCATGTTATAACAGGCTTTATACTATCGGTTACTACTAGGCTAAACGAACATGTGCGTGTATTGCCTGCCTCATCGGTAGCCGTGTATACCTCTTGCGAGCTACCCAATGGGTGTATACCATAAGGGCCAAAGCCCGATACAAACAGAAGCGGAGAATAAGAACAATTATCTGTAACCGTAGGCGTAGCATACGATACATACTTAGTAGTATCAGAATCTTTGATGTAGAACACCAAGTTGCCCGGGCAGTTAATAGTAGGCGGTTCGTTATCTACCACGTTTACTGTAACAGTAGCTGTAGCTATGTTACCGCTTGAATCGGCGAATGAGTAGTACTTAGTATTTACACCCACACCGAACAATGTATCGCCTTGTATAATGCCTGAGTAATATACATCGGGGGTTATTACGCCTTGGCAATTGTCTATAGCTGTAGGTGCAGTAGGCAATGTATAATGTGCAGTACAAGTACCAGGGTCAGTATTGCGCGTAGTAACAGGGAATGTATTGAATACAAAAGGCCTTGTAGTATCCCTTACTTCTATTAAAGTAGTTACATCTCGGTAATTGCCAAACAAATCGCGCAAGCGATGCACAACAGTATATGTCCCTACACCCACTTCGCTGTTCACCACAGGGCCCGAAATGCGTGTAACCGGCACATAGTTCTCGCAGTTATCTAGTCCTTCGGGCACTTGGTAAACAAGTGTAGCTTTGCAGTTGCTACCTACATACATTCGATAATAACTCTGGAAAGGTTCGCGCAAGGCAGGAGGCAGAGTTTCATGATACATCAACGCCTTTACCCTTTCGCCTCCTTTACAACCTTCGTAGCTTACTGCCTGCACCCATACAAATACCGAGTCCGGAGCATTAGGATAGTAGCTAAAGTATGGCTGATGCGTATAGTTAAGTACATTAGCTGCCAATGGA
The DNA here is from genome assembly GCA_018267435.1 of Bacteroidota bacterium. GTDB lineage: Bacteria > Bacteroidota > Bacteroidia > Chitinophagales > LD1 > Bog-950. Next base: position 10,776 of record JAFDYM010000416.1, read on the forward strand.
AACTGCGTTACAGAATCGATATAGAAATTGTACTTCCATGCCGTAGGATGCGTAGCGCCTAATGTAACAGGCTGGCTATTGCACAAGTTATATTGCGGTGTAGTAGTGGCAGGGCCTACTGGCGGCTGCAACACGTTAGTTACTACCACATTTGGCGAATTTGTAACACAGCCATAAGGCGATGTGTAAGTAGCATTGTAGGTACCATTATCATATACCCTTACTTTACTTAATGATTGCTCGCCTGTACCCCATACCAATCCATTGTAAGTGTATTGGTTACCGTTCCAGCTCGACGGAGCTCCATTAACAGTAGCTGTTATTTCAGTATAATATTCGCCTTTGCAATAGCGGCCCGCCCAAGTGTTCTGCGGTGCTGCCATTGTGATAGTTACTGGCATATCTATCATTACATTCTTATTTACAGGTACGCTCCAGCCGCAGCAACTTTCATAGGTCTGCAACTGAACACGATATACCACGCTACCATTTTTTACAGCAGGTAGATATGTAAATGCTTTTTGTGCTGTTTGAAATATCAATGAATCGTTCATATACACCTTCCACAGGTAGCCAGGCGCAGTAGTATCTATCGGGCTAAGGCGCAACGAATCGCTTGAACATATTTTGGCAGGCAAATTAAAATTAGGCAATGCACGTACAGTTGTTATTTGCTTGGTAAGCCATTGGTATTGGTTAGGGAACGACAAATTACTTTGACTTATCCTAAACTCTCCCGGCATACTTACCGATACCTCGCGGTAAGTAGGTGTATTTACATGCGTGGTTACATTGCTGCTCCAGCCGTTAAGGTACACACCCATGCTTGTGTTCGCATTCTTTATAATAGGTATCAGCGAGTTGGTACACATCTTAAAGGTGTCAACACTTAGCACTAATCCGCTGCCATACCAACCAGAGGTAAGGTTAAAGGTTTCGTATACCTTACCATTTGCACCTTTGGTACCATCGCCGCCATAGCCACCATGGCCACCTTTGCCACCCCGACCGCCACGGTTACTTATGGCAGATATACCACTGTATAGCTCTGGGCCATCTAAGCCTATACTGCCGCTACCTCCTTCGCCGCCTACACCACCATCGCCGCCTTCGCCGGCTTGGCCTAAGTGGTATATAACATTACCCGCAGCTATATTGCTGCTTAGGTGGGCATATATACCATACACCGAGCCACCGCCGCCATGGCCGCCTTCGCCGCCTTCGCCACCTCCGCCACCGTGGCCACCGCGGGTACTATAGTTAATAATCTCGGCACTACATACGGCATCTATTTCGCCTACTGCCATAGCTATGTATTCTGCAGCCCTTAATGTTATTTGCAATACTTTCAATGGCAAGCCCAACGGGCCTGCACCAGGAGGGGCACTTGGTATAGCCAATATGCGTATACCACCCGCACCAGCACCACCGCCACCGCTACCACCACTACCGTGCTGCCCCCTATCGCCAGTACCTGGCACAAAAAAGCGTTGGTATTCGGTAGCGGTACCTGTACCGTATGCACTGGCACCATCTACACCATCATAGCCATCGTGGCCAGGGTGTGCCACTGGCGAGAAAATATCTACTACACCCAAATAGCTGCCCAATAGGGTTTGCGCTGCCGAACCAGGTGTACCGTATTGCTGATAGTTACAATCAAGCTTGCATGGGTCGCCGCTTTCGCCTCCTGCACCACCTGCAGTAGTAGCACTGCTACCACCTGTTCGGCCCATAGGCTTAGGGGTTTCGGGCATACAGGCCGAAGTAAGGCAAGGAGGGCCTTGGCATGGCACATAGCGCTGTACGTGGCTACCCCAGCCTCCTGCTCCACCACCACGCCTTACATCCGACTCGGGGCGCACTTTAAATACCCTAAAATCT
>JAFDYM010000417.1 GCA_018267435.1 Bacteroidota bacterium
GAAAATTAAGATAGCTACGCCTATATCGGCTTCGGTTGATAATGTAGAGCTGCCTAAAAACAGTAACATCAGCCACTGCGTAGTATTTGATGATTTGCCATGCGCGCCAAGTACATTCACCGTAACACGCGGCCCTGCACACGGTACATACCAAGTGCAAAACGGGAACTGCATCAAGTATTTCCCTTATTATAACTATGTGGGATTAGATACATTAACCGTTATAGCGTGCGATACCTGTAATGCTGGTTATTGCGATACCGTGTATGTTGTATTTGAAACCAAGGAGCCTACTGCAATTAAGGAAGAAAGCAAACTGATTGTATTTGCTATGTTTCCTAACCCTACTAGCGATAAGTTGATAGTGCAGTACTACCTTTATGAAGCTAGCAACGTATCTTTCAAAGTGTTTGATGTAAACGGTAGGCTGATAAGCACCGATGAATATTACCAAACCGATATGGGCTTGAAGTATGCACAGCTAAATACCACAGTGCTAGCAGCAGGTACTTATGTGGTAGAGGTAAAAGCAGGAGCCAATACTTATCGTAAGCAGATAATAAAACAGTAACCATTCATGGTTAGCTATAATATATTCAAACTATCAAAGCGCAGGCTAGTGGTACTGTTAACCACTACCGCGCTTTTTGGTTTTATAATATGGCTGCTGAACGAGGTAGTGCCTTACCGCAATATATGGCAGGGCTTTATTACCGAAGAAGACATTGGTACCTACTTCTGCGAGAAGACCTTTATGGATAAGATAGTGCGCCAACCCGTAAATACCTTCAGCAATTTCATTTATTGGATATCGGCAGTAGCTATCCTTCGCCGTGGCTGGAAGGACCAAAGCAAGCGCGATAGCAATAGGTATAACCTGGTTTCTACCAATCCGTTTTATAGCATTGTGTACGGTGGCATATTGCTATATATATTCTGTGCCAGCACATTCTTTCATTCATCATTGATACACTTTGCAAGCAGGTTAGATTTTTCAGCCGTGTATTCATTAGCACTGTTCCCATTAATGTACTATGCTCACCGCGTGTGGCTGCTAACTATAGGCGTGCCAAGCAATGTGCCGCATACCAAAAGCACCACCACCGTAGTAACTGTATTCTCACTGCTATATGTACTGTTTACATTCTTTACACCTAATGGATGGGATGACTATGTAGTGCTAGGCATCATAATACTTATGAGCGCCTTCGGTGTATATGTTGAACAGAAGGACAAGGGTAAAACCAATTGGCGATACCTAGCCATAAGCATGGGTAGCATAGCCTTCGCCGTTATGTGGTTCGCCTTCGATATTTATAAAATCCTCTGCGACCCGGATAGTTTTATACAGCCGCATACCCTTTGGCACTTGTTCAGCGGCATAGCTGCGTTCTACTTCTACATGTATATACGTAGCGAGAGGAACGTGTTGGCAAACTCTTAGATAGAAAAGAGCCACAAAATCTTGTGGCTCTACAGTATTATTCTTTGTGCTCTTCGTGAAAGGACTTCGTGTTCTTCGTGGTTAAATTCTTCTTTTAGAAACGAAGGTGCTTAACGGTAAGTCCATTGTTGCTCAACTGCTTTAATGAGTCGATACCTATTTTCAGATGTTGCTTGGCGAAGCCACTGGTTACTTTTGTATCGCTAATAGTGGTCTTTACACCTTCCGGTATCATCGGCTGGTCCGATACCAATAGCAAGGCACCGGCAGGTATTTCATTTTTAAATGCAGTAATAAATACAGTAGCTGTTTCCATATCTATACCCATTACACGCAGTTTGCGCAGGTACTCTTTAAACTCTTCATCCCACTCCCACACACGGCGGTTGGTGGTATATACGGTACCTGTCCAATAATCCTGGTTGTAGTCGCGTATAGTAGTTGATATAGCTTTCTGCAATGCAAACGATGGCAATGCAGGAACTTCAGGTGGAAAATAGTCGTTAGATGTACCCTCGCCACGTACCGCGGCTATGGGTAGTATAAAATCGCCTATCTCGTTCTTCTTTTTCAAACCGCCACACTTACCCAAAAACAATACAGCTTTAGGGTCAATAGCACTCAGCAAATCCATCATGGTAGCTGCGTTAGGGCTGCCCATACCAAAGTTGATGATAGTAATACCATCGGCCTTGGCGCTGCGCATCGGTTTGCCTTCGCCCACTATTTCTACCCCGTGCATTTCGGCAAACATATTTACATAGTTGTCGAAATTGGTAAGCAGTATATACTCCGAAAAATCATTCAATTCCCTGCCCGTGTAGCGGGGTAGCCAGTTGTTTACTATTTCTTCTTTCGTCTTCATCTTAATATTCTTTACTAGGTAAAGTTATAAAATAGCCGCCAACCCTTGCATAACCTTAATCATTCCTTTTTTGCCACAATATATCTTGCCACAAAGGCACGAAGACACGAAGAAAAGATGTAAGATTTATTCTTTAACGTGCATTTAGCGCATAACTCTTATAATATACTTAGTGCCTTCGCGTCTTCGTGGTTATGTATTATTCTTCATTAAACTTCCCGCCTTTGCGTCTTCGTGGCTATTGTATTATTCGTTTCTTTACACCGTGGCGGCTATTCAATTCAACCAATATAATTTCCGTATAGAGGAGCGCGAGGGCGGGCAGTGCATTTTTGATGAGGTGCGCCGCAAGTGGGTAGTGCTTACACCCGAGGAATGGGTGCGCCAGCATATCTTACATTACTTGGTGGAGCAGAAAGGCTACCCTAAAAGCCTGATAGCCGTGGAGCGCGGCATAGAACTGAACGGTCTGCAAAAGCGCTGCGATGTGGTGGTGTTTAACACCGATGGTAAGCCTGTGATGATAGTAGAATGTAAAGCACCAGATGAAGTGGTGAACCAAAAGGTGTTTGAGCAGATAGCGCGCTACAACCAAAAGCTGCGTGTAAACTACCTATGGGTTACCAACGGCAGCTATAATTTTTGCTGTAGGTTAAGCGATACTATCACCCAACTTGAAGAGATACCTGCCTGGGAGATAGTCAAGTAGTTTTTTGCCACAAAGGCGCGAAGACACAAAGTTTACTATAAGAGTTTAGCGCAAATACATTGTAAATACATCTTCCCTTCTTAATTCTTTTTTTCCATCCCTTTCTAGCTTGTAGTGGTAAGTATATTGTATTATCCTTAGTGCCTTTGCGTCTTTGTGGCTATGTATTTTGTATTCATCTCTGTGGCTCTGTGCGAAATAATACTTTGTGTCTTCGTGGCTAATATGTTTTCATCTACCTTTGTGGCAATGAATTATAAGAAGATAGGCATTGCTATAGGAGTGTTGTTGCTGGGTGTTATTGCAGGCTACTTCATTTTCCGTAATTCTATTCTACAGTGGGCGTTCAACCGTGCGGTGAACAAAGCTGCCAATACTTATCATCTTCAGCTTAGTGCCAATAAGGTGGCCTTTACAGGTTTCGATGTAGTAAGTGTAGATGGCATAACTATACAGCCGCAAGGTGCCGATACACTGTTGCGCTTGCAGCATGCGCGCGTTGATGTGGCACTGCTTAGTTTGCTGAAAGGCGATATAGCCTTTGATGGTATTGAAGCAGATAGCGGCGCATTGACGATCATCAACTTTAAGGATAGCAGCAATATAAAATTTGCGAAGCGTTCAAGCGCGGATACAACACAAGTAAGCAAGGGCGAAGCAACACCCTACAACGATATAGCTAAGGGCTTTTATAAGCAATTGAACTATGCGCTGAGCACATCGTTCGATGTGAGCGAAATGCATATAAGCTATGCCGATAGTGGCTATGCTACGCAGGTGTATATACCGAGCATGAGCTATGATAGAAAGAACTTGTCTGCGCTGATAATAAACCCGGATAATAGCGATACCCTGACCGTGGCAGGAGAGGTGCTGCAAAAAGGTAAGCGATATAGCTATACACTGAACCATACGGGTAAAGCAGCTACCTACTTGGCATTCCTCAACAGACCCGAAGGGCCGAAGTTTAACTTCAATACTATTAGTGGGGAAGTGCAAATAGAGCCTGGCAACGAGTTTAGCTTAACCTTTAACGGCAATGCTACCAACCTGCATATGTACCATTGGCGCTTAGCGCAACAGGATGTTGTGTTCGATAAACTGCAAGGCAATGCGGTTATAAACATTACCGATGATAATGTGGAGCTTGATTCTGCTTCTACGGTTACTATCAATAGCACGCCTGTAAAGTTGTTTGCACAATATCAGCGCGCGCCGCAGCAGGTGTTTACTTACAGCATTACTATGCCCGAGGTGGTTGCCGATACATTCTTTACATCGTTGCCAGGCGGTATGTTTAATACCTTGAAGGGCATGTCGGCTACGGGTACGCTGGCTTACCGTATGTATTTGCAGTTGCCGTTACAGAACCCCGACTCGCTCATTTTCGATAGCAAGATGACGAAGAAGGACTTCCGCATTGTGCGCTTTGGTAAGGAGAACTACACGCGCATCAATGGCACGTTCGACTATGAGGCGATGGACAAGGACAGGCTGGTGCGTATGATAACCGTAGGTTACGAGAACCCAAGCTTTACACCTATCGGGCAGATAAGTCCGTACCTGATAGGCGCTGTGCTACAGAGCGAGGACCCTTCCTTTCTGCAACATCGTGGCTTTTTGGAAGAGGCATTCCGCGAGTCAATAATAAAGAATTATAAAGAGAAGCGCTTTGCACGCGGTGGCAGTACTATCAGTATGCAGTTGGTTAAAAATGTGTTTTTAAGCC
>JAFDYM010000418.1 GCA_018267435.1 Bacteroidota bacterium
AAGAGCCTAAAGCTGCCTAACCTCGATTTTGAAGTATTGGACTTTAGCAACCCGCAGCAAGTGGCTGGCCGCAAGTTCGATTACATTATAGGCAATGGTATTCTCCACCACTTGTACCACCATCTTGATAATGTGTTGCCCGTAATGCGCGACTTGTTGAAGGATAAAGGCAAGATGATTTTTATTGAGCCGAACATATATAACCCATACTGCGCAGTTATCTTCAACATAGCGCGCGATTGGGCGAACCTTGAGCCCGATGAAATGGCTTTCTCTAAAGGTTTTATAACGGCAAAATTGAAGACAGCAGGGTACACCGATATAAAGGTAGACTACAAAGATTTTCTACTGCCGGGCATACCCGATAGCATGATAAAACCAAGCATAGCCATAGGCGATGTATTGGAGAAACTTCCGCTTGTAAACAAGGTATCGCAATCAATATTTATAAGCGCTGCCAAAAACTAATAACACAACCCCTACAACATATTATGGCTAAACAACAGCAACCTGCACCAAAGGCACAACCTGCCAAAAGCAAGGCTACTAAGGCTGCAGAAGTAGTGTTCGAAAACCTGATACCCGATACGCTGGGCAAAAAGATATTCATTGCCCTATCGGTACTACTTATTGTAACTATGGCTTACCTAAGCAAGGACTATGGTATAACAGGCGACGAAAACTTCCACCGCGTATATGGCCACCACGTATGGCACTTCTATACATCTGGCGGAGCCGATAAAACAGCCACCTTGCCTTATGGCAACCCCGATTCGTTGATGATGTACTATGGTGGATTTTACGATGGTACAGCAGCAGGCTTATCGGAAGCTATGCCAAGCGTAAACGAATGGAGCCTTCGTCACTTTTGGAACTCAATTTTCGGTGCATTGGCTATGATATTTGCAGGGCTTGTAGCGGTAGAAATATTAGGCTGGCAAGCGGGTATCATTACCCTACTGTTTATGATATTCTCGCCACGCTTTTTTGGCGAGAGCATGAACAACCCCAAGGATATAACCATGGCTACAGGCTATGTTATTTCCTACTATTTCATTCTAAAGTTTTTGAAACAACTACCGCGTCCTAAGGTAGGTTATGCAATAGGCCTGGGTGTAGCGATAGGTGTGGCACTAGGTATACGTATAGGCGGTTTGCTATTAATACCGTACTTCCTTATGTTTTACGGTATAGCTATGTGGCAAATGTATGGCCTAGGCACACTGTTCAACTTTGGCCAGTTCAAAGAAAATGTATGGCCTAGCTTTAGGTATGTAGTGTTGGCTTGCGTGTTAGGCTTTACACTGGGTATGTTCTTCTGGCCTTATGGCTTAATAGACCCTATAGCGCACACTAAGGAAACCCTGGGCATATCGCAGAAATTCCCTGCACAAATACGTATGCTGTTCGATGGCGCCATGATATCTTCTACAGATATAACATGGAATTACATACCTAAATGGCTATGGATAACCACACCGCTATTCGGCATTGTTGGCTTGGTGGCATCGTTTGCGTTGATACCATACTTTAAGCGTAATGGTAAGCTGTTGTTATTGGGCTTCGTATACTTCACTTTGGCATTCCCTATCTTCTATATTATTTACAAGAAGGCGGTATTGTACGATGGTATGCGCCACATGTATTTTGTGTACCCATCTATCATAATATTGGCAGGCTTGGCGTTCAGTTATTTTATAAGCACGCAGAAGAAGAACATTAAGTATGCGGCATTAGGTGTAGCGGTTGTGCTGTTGCTATTACCAGCACGTTTTATGTTTGCTAACCACCCTAACCAAGCGGTGTACTTCAATGAATTGGTTGGTGGCATCAATGGCGCATTCGGCAACTACGAGACTGACTACTACATGAACTCGGTAAAGCAATGTGCCGACTGGATAAAAGAGAATGAAAAAATAGAGCGCCGACCAGATGGCAGCAAAATGATAATATACAGCAACGCAGTAGCGCCAGCTGGGCAGTACTTTATAAAAGATACTGCCAAGGTAGGTGTAGGCTACATAAGCTATCGCAACCGCTGCACAGTTGATGCCGATTACCAAATATTCTATAGCCGGTTTGTTGACCGCGACTTATTGCTGAACGGCTGCTTTCCGCCTGAACAGGCTGCCTATGTAGTAAAGGTAGATGGCAAGCCCATAGCTTGTGTACTGAAGAAAACAGATAAGAGCGATTTTCTTGGTCAGCAGGCTATTCAGAACAACGACTTTGAAACTGCAATTAAATTGCTTGAGCCGTACTGTGCCAAATATCCTAAAGCCGACGTAGCTATGCAGAACTTGGCATTGGCGTATTTGAATACTGCCAATGTAGACCCTACCCGTGCGCAGAAGGGTATAGAGTTATTAAACAAATGTGTAGAGCTGAACAAGGAGAACATACAGGCTATATACTACCTAAGCCTAGCTTATAAAATGGTGGGCAATACTAGCCAGGCACAATACCTAGAAAGTGTGGTGCAGCAAATGCAGATGCAGCGCTAAGCATCCTTTTAAGGAATTATAAATGAAGAAGTGCAGGCTACCTGTACTTCTTCATTACTTTATCCATTTCGCGTTTGTTGTCTTTAGCCTTTAGGCTTTCGCGCTTATCAAATTTCTTCTTGCCCCTACCCAAACCTATTTCAAGCTTGGCAATGCCGCGCTCGCTCATAAACAGGCGTATAGGTATCAAGGTTAATCCGCGCTCTTTTATCTTGGCTTCTATGCGTTCAAGCTCGCGCTTGTTAAGTAGCAGCTTGCGTAGGCGCAGTGGCTCGTGGTTGGCATAAGTACCGTGCGAGTACTCGGGTATATTCATGTTCTTAGCAAACACCTCGCCACTGCGGAGGATACAGTAGCATTCGTTTATGCTGCCGCCGCCATCGCGTATAGCTTTTATTTCGCTACCGGTTAGCATTATACCCGCTACAAACTTCTCTACTATTTCAAAGTCGAAGCCGGCACGCCTGTTACGTATATCAATTTTATTTTCAGCTATCATTTAATCTATATCAATACAGCTTATGGCTGCTTCAGTTGTTCAAATATCTTCTCAATTTTCTCTCTAGGCAATATCTTCTGCCCTGTTCTACCCTCGGCTATGGTTCTAGCGCCTACAGTGGCCTTTATGCTGCAATTTACCGCATTTCCTTCTATCTCATCTATAGTAGCCTCAAACCTTACCACATCGCCTACAAATGCGGGCGATATATGCTTTAGGTTTACAAAGGTACCAATACCCTCTTCATGCTCCTCTTTCATATCAAGCACAAATAGGCGGCTGCTCCATTCGGCATCGCGCGCAAGGGCAAATGTAGCATATACATTATGCACCGTACCGCTTTCAAACGCAGCCACATCGGCACTTGTTACAGTACGCTCATAGTGTTTGGTATCGCCAATGCTGTAAATGTGTTTCACCTATAGGCAAAGGTGCATAATAAAAACAGGCTGGCAAAAGCAATATTAGTTGCTTGCCAATGCTTGCTGCTGTTGCAGGTGTGCTTGTAGGGCATTGAACAGGCGCGCTGTATCTTGCTTTAGATAGTTCTGCAAATCGGCGCTTAACTCAGGTCCTATATTGTTTACAAGGTCGCATACATTACCTGCTGCATCGCAGGGGCGGCCAGTTTGCCAAGTATAAATTTGCTGTGGCGCAAAAGTGTTCTTATTAAAGTGGTGATACTTCATTGGGCTTATAGAGGCAGTAACCTTTTCACCTGCTATCTCTATAACTAAATAGTATTCTACATAAAGCATACTTATGTTGCTTGTACTGTTACCCGAATACATTGCCAAACAACGCGCAGAAAATTTCTTGCCATTAGGGTCAATAGACTGTAAAGGTTGCTTGTTAGAAAAAGCAATATCGGCATTCTTCTTATTGCGGTTGCTGCATACCACACCATTGGTATTATTGCTACTTGTAAACGTACATGGGTTCTGTGTAAACCATTCTTGTATCATCAAGTAAGCATCGTCTTCACTTATATCGTTTTTTACAGTAAAGGTATGCTTGTAGGTATTCTCGGGGTTATTGGCCAGGGCGCACACAGCTAATGTAAGAAGAACAAATAGGCTAAGCAGGAGTTTCATGTTTTTTAAGTGTTAGTGGGTTGCGTATACATACGCAATAACATGCCAATCCATATTGATTGAAATCAGCCTGATAATCAATATACTAAAAATATCTGTGTGTAATATTGGGGGAAAACGAGCAGCTAGGGCAAGCCTAATAAAAACGATTCCACATCTTGGGTATTGCACAAGCGTACGAACTGTATGTGCTTATAGCGTTCATCCTGCATCATAGCCTCATACTTCAGCACATTGGCTTTATGTGTTTTTATCATCCACCACACTATCGAGTCTTTACTCAACAGTTTGCGCCAACTTTCCCTATTACCATACCACAACGGCTCCTTAGTTATTACACGCACCAAGGCGCGTTTTATGGCTCTATACAATGTAAAATAGAAAGGCATATCAACCCACACCACCATCTGCACCCGCTGCCACTTAATAGGTACCGTGCGGGTGTAGTTGCCATCAAGCACCCAGGTATCGCCTTGGGTAGCTTCAGCTACCTTTGCATTAAATTCTTCGTCAGAAACATTCTGCCAATCTTCTTTAAACCACAGCGCGTCCATCTCCACATAAGCACAACCCAACTTCGCAGCTATAGCCTTGGCCAAGGTAGATTTACCACTGGCACTTGTGCCTACAACGTTGATGCGGGAGATGGTTAGTTTGCTATTGGTCTCCATCTATCGAAATATACTTCCATTCCTTCACCCTGCCATAATCATCAAACGCAAATCTTAAATAAGGACATTTAATCATGCACTCCCTAGTCGGTTTTTCGTTGTTTCCTGTAAATACTTGGGTCTGCACGCACCTGTTATATAAGTATCTTTCCATTAGTAGATACGAGTTTTCAGGATACTTCATTACAAAGTCACCTACCCCATAAACCGGTTCTTTCAAATTAGTCGATAGCCATTGGTTAGGGCGAAAATGATACGCTCCGAATACTGTTTTATAATTTATAAAATTCTTTCCAGCGTACATTACCCTTGAAGGAACAGCCTTGGTATTGCCAGTTCTAAAAGGGACATTTCTGTATAATACCCCATCGCTACTTTTCCATCCCCAAAATTCAGTACAATCCAAAACCTCTATACCATCAGCACCTTTCACTACCACCCCTAAGTCGTAAAGCGCACTATCTTTATACTTGTAAGTTAAGCCTTTGAAAACTAAATCGGCAGGCTCTCCATTCAATAAATCATTAAACTTTAGATATACACCTGGTTTGCAATTCAACATTTGCAATGTAACATCACTATTTGAAGAAGGTATGTGACTTGACGTGAGCACAAATACGATAAAAAGAACTGAAAACGAAACAACCTTGTTTTGCATAAATATTTACTTGTATTCAGATTTAAAAACGAATTGGGAATGGCATAAATAAAAAAAGCCCTGCATTGCTGCAAGGCTTTTAGTAATAAGGAGGCGGCTACCTACTCTCCCGGAGGATTAGTCCAGTACCATCGGCGTGGAGGGGCTTAACTTCTCTGTTCGGAATGGGAAGAGGTGATCCCCCTCGCTATAGCCACCCTTA
>JAFDYM010000419.1 GCA_018267435.1 Bacteroidota bacterium
ATCTTCAATCAATCCTACCCTTTCACCAAGGTTATCTCAGCTATTTCTGGTAGTATGCCTACACGGCCAGGATAGCCCAGAAAGCCGAAGCCGCGGTTAACGTATAGGTATTGCTTGCCTTCGTTGTATAGACCCGCCCACTGCTTGTACATATACTGCGATGGGCTCCATTTCAGCCATTTGTTTTCTACACCAAACTGTGCGCCGTGGGTGTGGCCCGCAAAGGCAATGTCGATGTCCTTATACTCGGTAGTTACCTGCGCATCCCAGTGCGATGGGTCGTGGCTCAACAGTATCTTGAAAGGAACCTCTTCGGTGCCTTTGTAAGCCTTATCTAGCTTACCGTACTTAGGAAAGTTACCCTTGCCGCCCCAGTTCTGTATGCCTATCACAGCTATGTGCTGACCGTCTTTTTCTATCAAGTGGTGTTCATCCATCAGTAGCTTCCAACCCATTTTTTTATGCACGCCCATAAACTGGTTAAAGTTCGCTACCTTCTCCTCTTTGCTCTCCCATTGCACATAGTCGCCATAGTCATGGTTGCCCGTTACCGATATTACGCCATGCTTGGCCTTTAGCTTATCGAAGATGTGCATATAGCTATCCATCTCGCTCGCCACATTATTCACTAGGTCGCCGGTAAAGAAAATCACATCGGCGTTTAGCTTATTGATATGCTCGATAGCCTCTATAATAGGCTCTGTTTTGGTAAAGCTGCCGCTATGTATATCGCTCAGTTGTATAATCTTGAACCCATTAAATGCATCGGGTAGGTTAGGGAATTTAACCGTTACCTTATGGTATTGATACTTGTAGGCATTTACCAATGCACCGTATATCAAAGTGCCTGCGGGTATAGATGCTGCCAACAAAGCCGACTTGCTCAAAAACTCGCTACGCGATAAGCCACCTGCGGCTACTGGCGTACCGTTAAACTTGGCCGAGGCATATTTAACAAGGCGCACCATATCTTCGGGAAAAAGAAATAGTACCGCAACCAATTTGCTGAGCATAAGTATTACAAATGCTACCCCGAAATACGTGCCTACCTCCTTGGGCAGATACCTATGCAGGACGGGCCTATACAGCATAAACAATACAAAGAAAGATATACTGATACCCCAATAAATCCATGCTAAGGTTTTGGGATTGGCACTGGTAAATACATTCTTTATTACCTGCCAGCCGTAGTACTCAATAGCGCCATATATGCTAAGTATAATGGCGAAAAACAAAATAGAAGAAGCCATAAATAATATTCGTTTCAACCTGCTCATTGTTCGTTTCCCTTCTGCCTAAAAATTATAAAAACATTAAAGGCCTGCATTTATCACGAACAAGTCGGCAAAATATTTGAATTTAGTATTTCATATAACAAACACCCTGCAAATATGAGGAGGAAAACCTTGGCATTGGCACTTATTTTATTGGCGGTTTTTAACATTGCCAACGCCCAATTGCTTACCACGCAAAAGAAAGCATATACACATGCCGATACGCTACGCGGATCGCTGCGGCCCGAGCGTACCTGCTACGATGTTACTTTTTATGAACTGCGTATAAAATTAGATACGGCTGCCAAAAGCATAAGCGGTAGCAATAAAATAGTATTCAATGTATTGGAAGACTTTAGTACCCTGCAGCTAGACCTATTCGAAAACATGAAAGTGGTAAGCATACTAAGCGCCGGCAAAGAGCTAAAGTACCGCCGCGATGGCAATGCCATATTTGTAGACATGGGAAGGCAGCTAGAAGACGGTACTACGGGCGAACTAACCGTAAACTACTACGGCGTACCTACCATAGCCAAGCGCCCACCTTGGGATGGTGGCTTTACCTGGAGCCGCGACATGAACGGCAAGCTATGGATAGGTGTAAGCTGCGAAGGCATGGGTGCCAGCAGTTGGTGGCCTTGTAAAGATTACCTTGGCGATGAGCCAGACAGTATGCGCGTAGTATGCAATGTGCCTACTGGTATGAAATGTATTATAAATGGCAACCAAGAGTACGAGCAGCGCAATGATGACGGCACTACCGCATACAGTTGGCTTGTAAGCTATCCTATCAATAGCTATAACATATCGCTGAACATAGGCGACTATGTACACCTGCATGACGAATACGATGCGCAAGATGGCGAGATACTTTCGCTTGACTACTATGTACTGAGCTATAACGAAGCAAAGGCTAAAAAACAATTTGCTCAAGTAAAGCCTATGCTAGCTTGCTATGAGAAGTACTTGGGCAAATACCCTTTCTGGAACGATGGATATGCACTGGTGGAAACACCGTACCTAGGTATGGAACACCAAAGCGGCATAGCCTATGGCAACCAATATAAAACAGGTTATGCAGGTTTCGACTTTAGCCGTATAGGATTGGATTTCGACTACATCATCATACACGAAACTGGCCACGAATGGTGGGGCAACTCGGTAAGCTGTAAAGACATAGCCGACATGTGGATACACGAAGGTTTCTGCACCTATACCGAGGCTATATATGTAGAATGTATGCACGGCTACGAAACAGCCATGCGCTATGTAAATGCGAAGAAGAGCCAAGTAGATAACAAGGTAGCCATACAAGGACCTTATGGTGTAAACGAGGAAGGCGATGGCGATATGTATAATAAGGGCATGTTGTTTCTAAACACATTGCGCTATGTGGTTAACGATGACACCAAATGGTGGAGCATTATCAAAAACATGAGCGACACTACCTTTAAAATGAAGAATGTGGACTACAATGATGTAGTTATGTTCTTTAACCAACAAACGGGCAAGAACCTCTCTCCTATCTTCGAGCAATATGTGCAACATGCCGACTTGCCAACCTTGGAATATTCATTGAAGAAAACAAAGGGCAAGGAGTATGAGTTGAAGTACCGCTGGGTAACCGATGCCAAAAACTTTATGATGCCCGTGTACATAAGCACCGGTGGCACGCAGTATAACCCTATAGGCGTAAGCAACGACTGGCAAAGCCAAAAACTAACGCTTGAGAAAGAAAGCAACTTCAGCATAAACGAAAACTGGAGCTACATCAACATTAAAAAAGTAAACTAAGAAGAATACAATAGCCACGAAGACGCGAAGACACAAAGTTTTTTTAAGAGTAAATCACTTAGCGCCTTTGTGTCTTTGTGGCAAAAAAATAAATATTCATGCAACATAGCACAGAAATAAAATGGGTGAGCGAAACGAAATTCGATGCGCACCAAAACGGCAAGGTATTCCGCATAGATGGCGAGGGCGATGAGAGCCTAAGCACAGGCTTCCGCCCCAAGGCTTTGATACTATCATCATTGGCGGGCTGCACAGGTATAGATATAGTGGACCTACTTAAAAAGATGCGCGTAGAGTTTAGCGACTTTAGCATAAAAGTAACAGGCGACCTAACCGAAGAGCACCCGAAGATATACGACAAGGTAGGGCTTACGTACACTATACGCCTTGCCAATGCCGATGATAAAGACAAAATGCAGAAGGCAGTAAATCTTAGTCAAGAAAAGTACTGCGGTGTAACTGCTATGGTCAAGAGCTTTGCTGCTTTGACGGTTAATATTGAGTATTTGTAGAAAGCATTCTCCCGCAGAACTCGCTGAGACTCGCGGATTGAAAACAATGTTTGATTGCGAATAGCTTGGATAAAGGGCAACAAAGTAACAAGCAATCATCTATTAATTACCTTGTATTTTTTGCGGGTTTCTGCGAGATCTGCGGGAAAGAATAGGTTTCATCTCAAGCATATATTCTTACTTTTGTGCCAACCCTAATTATTGAACTATGTATACAGGAATGTTACACACGCACAAATTGGTTGTGCTTCTATTTTTGATCCACTATGTGGTAAAACTGGTAATGCTGCAAATGGGCAAAAGCGAACAGCTAGCCAAATACACCAAGGTTACCAAAGTACCTGAAATGATATTGAGCGTGGGCTTCCTGTTTTCGGGTGGCTATATGCTATTTACCACCATGCAGTTTACTACGCTTATGATCATTAAGCTGGTGTGTGTGTTTGCATCTATACCATTGGCAGTTATTGGCTTTAAAAAGGGCAACAAAGCATTGGCTACGCTAGCTGTGCTATTAATATTGGCAGCATACGGCTTGGGCGAAGTAAACAAAGCAAAGAAAGCTGGTGCTAAAGTAGATACCACTGCTGTAAGCGGCGATGCTATAGCAGTAGGCAAAACCGTATATAACGAGAAGTGCGCCAACTGCCATGGCGCAGATGGTAAGCTAGGTTTTAGCGGTGCTAAAGACCTTAGCGCAACACAACTTACAGCCGAGCAGCAAAAAGAACTTGTACGCAAAGGCAAGAACGCTATGCCGCCTTATGGAGTAGAGGTACTAAGCGATGAACAGCTAGATGCAGTTGTGCAGTATGTAGCCACGCTGAAACAATAAGATAAAAGAAATTAAAACTTAAATCCCGCAACGGTGTAACAACACTGCTGCGGGATTTTTCTATTTAACAAAGTAGGAACTCTATTTATTTCTGTTATGGTTTGGACTAGTATAACCCTCAGCTGCTTTGGGGAAATTGTTGCTTAAAGGGCCATATTGCGCATTGCCCATCTTGGTATCGGGGCGAACGTTCTGCACGCTTGCCGTGCTATCCGAAAAATCTTCTTGGCTAATTCGATGGCCTAAAAACCAAGTAGTTAAACCCGAAATAAGGGTAAGTGCCGATAGTTTGATGAGGTTATTCATAACGCGCCATTTGCTATAGCCGATAAAGTTTTATGCCATGTTAAATGTGGAAATAAGCTTGGGAATGCTTGTTGAAGCATAGCTTATACTAAAACAATAGATCATGAAAAAGACAAAGGATATAAGCACCGCAGCTAACACTAAAAGTGGCAAGGCGCTTAACGAGCCAACCAAGAAATATTCGGCACTGGAAGATAAGCTAGGCTACGAACCAGATAGCACCGAAGAAGGCAGCAACAAAAGCAAGCAGGTACAGGATAAAGCCAAAAGCACAGCCAGCACCAAAGGCGAGAGCAGAAACCCGCAGCGCGAGCGCGAGAAGCAGGAATTTAGCGAGGATAAGCTAGAGCATGAACCAACGCTAAAGGACAACACCAAAGGCGCTAAAAAGGGCAAATAACTAACCAA
>JAFDYM010000041.1 GCA_018267435.1 Bacteroidota bacterium
AGCAGCGCAGGTATCTACCAATTTATATACGCGGCGTATGCTCAGTTCCTTGGTGCGGTACTCGTACACCTCATCTTCGGTGGTGTTGGTTAGGTATGCTATCTGCAAGTCGCTATAGCCCTTCTCCTTCACTTCGCGCATTAGGTCTTTATCTATCTGCTTCAAGTTAAGCTTGCGCAGTTTCTTCTCGGTTTCTACCAAGTCCATTATCTGGTTCAGGTACCAAGGGTCTATGCGGGTAAGTTCTTGTATGGTCTTCTGCGGTACGCCTAGTTTAAGCGCATCGTACAGGCGGAATATCCTATCCCAGCTTGCTTCTTTTACGCCTTCCAACATATTGTTGGCGCTTACCCACTGCTTGCCATCGGCGCCCAAACCTATACGGTTGTTCTCCAAGCTTTGGCAAGCCTTCTGTAGAGCCTCCTGAAAGCTACGGCCTATACCCATTACCTCGCCCACGGCCTTCATTTGCAGACCTAGCGTTTCATCGCTGCCTGCAAATTTGTCGAAGTTCCAACGAGGGATTTTTACGATAACGTAGTCCAACGATGGCTCGAAGAAAGCCGATGTGGTTTTGGTAATCTGGTTCTTCAATTCATCCAGCGTGTAGCCTATCGCCAACTTCGCAGCAATTTTAGCAATAGGGTAACCTGTGGCCTTGCTAGCTAGGGCCGATGAGCGCGATACGCGCGGGTTCATTTCTACCGATATAATATCTTCCGTTACAGGGTCAATGGCAAACTGCACGTTGCAGCCACCGGCAAAGGTGCCTATCTCGGTTATCATACGCTTGGCGTACTCGCGCATTTTTTGGTAAGCCGTGTCGCTCAGGGTCATGGCAGGTGCCACGGTTATCGAGTCGCCTGTGTGTATACCCATCGGGTCAAGGTTCTCTACGGTACATATCACCACGAAGTTGTCGTTCATGTCGCGCATTACTTCCAACTCGTATTCTTTCCAACCTAGTACTGCCTTCTCTACCAATACCTCGTGGGTAGGCGATGCCGATAGACCACGCTGTAGTTTCTCGTCGAATTCATCTTTAGTATGCACAAAGCCACCACCTGTACCACCCAAGGTGTATGATGGACGGATAACCAATGGGAAACCAATTTTCTGAGCAGCCTCTTTACCTTCTAGGAACGAGTTGGCTACATAGCTTGGCGCTACCTGTATGCCCAGCTCAATCATAAACTTGCGGAAGGCCTCGCGGTTCTCGGTAGTTTCTATGGCCTTAAAGTCGGCGCCTAGTACGCGTACATTATATTTTTCCCATAGGCCTAGTTCGTAGGCTTCCATGCACAGGTTTAGTGCTGTTTGTCCGCCCATGGTAGGCAATACAGCATCTATGGTGCGCTCGTTTAGTATTTTAACAATACTGTCTATGGTTATCGGCATTAGGTACACGTTGTCGGCCACCACAGGGTCGGTCATAATAGTAGCCGGGTTGCTGTTCAGCAGGGTTACTTCTATGCCCTCCTCGCGCAAGCTGCGTGCGGCCTGGCTGCCGCTGTAGTCAAATTCGCAAGCCTGACCAATAATAATGGGTCCGCTGCCTATAATAAGTACCGATTTAATGGAAGTGTCCTTTGGCATCGCTATAAAGAGATTTTAAGTAGTCTATTATGCGACCTTCCTGCGTGTGCAAGTAGAAAAGTCGCGCGAAGATAAAAAAGCGCCGCTAATTGGGAAGGGGAACGCTATCAAATATCCATATCTTTTGCACTGGTATTGATTTGTTGGTAAATAGGCTCATTGTCGAATTATCATTTTGTCAAATTTGCCGTTTATGTTTAGCCCTTTATTGATTGTTACTATTGCCTTGTGTGTACTGTATCTGGTGCTCATTCTATACTATTTTGTAGGCTGGCTTAGCTTGCCCAGGGCAGAAGTAAGCGAGCAGGGCAAAAAGCCTTTTGTGTCTATCATCATCCCCGTACGTAACGAGAGCGAGCACATCAAGGCCTGTCTGGAGGCAATATTCAAACAAAATTATCCCAAGTATCTGTTCGAGGTAATAGTGGTAGATGATTATAGCACAGACCCTACCATACGCTTAGCTAAAGAGATAGACGAGAGCAGCCTATTGGTGCTTGACCTACAGCAGTACCTAGGCAACCCTGGCGAGTATGTGCCGAATAAGAAGAAGGCAATATCGCTAGGTATAAAGAATGCGAAAGGCGACCTGATAATAACTACCGATGGCGACTGCATAGCGGTCGAAAACTGGCTGAGCACTATGGTAAGCTACTACCAAAGCAACAACTACAAACTAATAACCGGGCCTGTAATGTTGAAGCCTGCCAAGAACCCTTTCACTTGGTTTCAGCAGCTAGATGTAATGACGCTGGCAGGCATAACAGGCGCTACCATCCGCAACGGCTCGCCTACTATGTGCAACGGCGCCAACCTAATGTATAGCAAGGCTACCTTCCACGCAGTAGAGGGCTTTAAGGGCAACAACGATATACCTACGGGCGATGATGTTTTCTTGATGCAGAAGATAGAAAAGCGTTTCCCTAACAGCATAGGCTATGTAAAGAGTATTGATGCCTGTGTGTGCACTAAGCCCGAAGCTACCTTGGCGGGTTTTGTATCGCAGCGCGTAAGGTGGGCCAGCAAGTCGTCGGGCTTTGGTAATGGCAAAATAGCATTGGTGCTGTACTTCGCCTACTTTTTCAACCTATTCATATTCGTAAACCTAATAGCCATACTACAACCTGTAGAAATGAGTTGGCTGCCCTTGGCAGTAATAGGCGGTACCAAAGTGTTTGTCGATTTTGTGTTTGCCATACCCGTTACGGTGTTCTTCCGCAAGCCCGCATTATTGTTACTTTTACCCATCATCAATGTGTTCCATGTTATCTATGTCATCATTATTGGTGTGCTAAGCCTTACCGGCAAATACAACTGGAAGGAAAGGGCGATAAAATAGAGAACT
>JAFDYM010000420.1 GCA_018267435.1 Bacteroidota bacterium
AATACAAAAAACAATAGAAAGATGTGGATGTAGCGAGTCATATATGGGGTACTTTTAATGAAGGGCGAATATAATATTACAAGGCATTAATAATAAATGCAAGACGAACTTTACTTTAACCACAACAAAAAAAGGTTCAACCCAAAATTTAACACATGAATCTTTACTTAAAATGACTAAAAAACAACTTCTTAAACAAATCGCAATATGTTGATAAACAATAGTTTATTAAACAAAATACCCTACAGCATAGGATAATCCACAAACTTATCCACCAACAGGACATTCTGGGCGTAAAACGCACGGAACGTTTTCAACTCAGTTGCGTACACATAGATAAGAGAAGCTTATGCCATATGTGTACCCATGCTAAATTTACTGACGAAAGGCTACTCCAACCTAAAGGCTGGTTGAAAAAGTACGCCACCATCTGCTGCCTAATGATTGCAGCATTATTAACCCTGACAACAAACAATACCTATGCACAAATAGCCATAACAACCAGCACTAACGCCCAATCGCTTTCGCAACTATTAGCGGGACAGGGTGTTACCATCAGCAACTATACCCGTACGTGCGACAATAACGGTTCTGGCACATTTACAAACAGTGGTACTAACCTAGGTCTTAGTCAAGGCGTAGTACTTGCTACAGGCCGTGTAACCAATGTTCCAAATGCAGCCAACAACTTTGCATCGAACCAGTTCACCAATAGCAACGATGCACAGCTTTCAACCTTAACAAGCGGAACGATTTACGACAAGTGCATATTGGAGTTCGATATTATACCACAAGGTAACTACCTAAAATTTGACTATGTTTTTGCTTCGGAAGAATATCCAGAGTTTGTTTGTTCTCCATACAACGATGTGTTTGGCTTCTTTATCACAGGTCCTAACCCAGGTGGCGGTAACTACAACAACTTCAACATTGCTACCATACCTAACACTACATTGCCAGTGTGTATCAACTCGGTTAACCCAGGCAACTCAGGAACCTACAATGGCACAACCTGGAACTCGGGCAACTGTGTAGCACTAAACCAAACAAGCTTCTACACCAATAACCTTACACCGCTTAATGCACAGATAGTTTATGATGGAATGACTAAGAAGTTGACAGCCATTGCCGCCGTTACACCTTGCCAATTGTACCATTTAAAATTAGCAATAGCAGATGTTGGCGACAGGATTTATGACTCAGGGGTTTTCCTTGAGGCTTATTCGTTTACATCGGCAGGTATAACAGTATCAGCTAGCGGCCAATTAGATTATGCCGGTTACACTTCAGCTTACGAAGGCTGCGTGGGTGGAACATTCCGTGTAAGCATGCCAGCAGCACAAACCACCAACTTATATGTAGATGTATTAGTAACTGGTACTGCAACAAACGGAGTTGACTACACTACCATACCTACTACGGTAATGATACCTGCTGGTCAAACTTATGTAAATATAGATTTGAATCCGCTGCAAGATGGTTTAACAGAATCTTCAGAAAGCGTAACCGTAGCTGTAGTAAACCCATGTACAGGCTTACCTACATCTAGCGCTACACTAATGATAAGCGACAACATTCCGCTTATAGCCACAGCAGCTGACACAACCTTATGTTCAGGCCAATCAACACAGCTTACAGCTACTGGCGGCGCGGCTTATACTTGGACACCAAGCGCTGGACTTAGCAATGCTAACATAGCCAACCCTATTGCCACACCTAGTACCACAACCGACTATATTGTTTCTGGTACTTGGGGTGCGTGTATTCGTAAAGATACCGTAACAGTACACGTAAGCAACCTAGCTACGCTCTTAACATCTTATCCATCAGATACTATGTGTAGTGGTAGCACTTTGCAAATAAGTACCAACACTACTGGAGGCGCTAGTCCTTATACATATATATGGAGCACAGGAAGCGTGGCAAGCAATATAACTGTAGCTACAGGTGGTGCATACCGCGTAACTATTACCGATGCTGAAGGTTGCAGCGTTAGCGCTACCAAAAACGTTTACATATCAAACCCTACTATAGCCGCAACCGCAACTAATACTACTTGTAACGGAAACACTGGCACCATAAACACTACTCTAAGTGGAGCAAAATTGCCAGCAACTTATTTATGGAACGATGGCAATACCCAAGCAAACCGCACTGGTCTTGCAGCAGGTTCTTACCAACTAACAATTACTGACGGCAATGGTTGTACAGCTACTACTACTGCAACTGTTGGTAGCAACGTACCTACAGTTAATGTAAGCCTTGCTACCAACAACGTTTCTTGTTTCGGTGGAAACAATGGTTCTATCAATACTACCGTTACAGGCGGTACCTCAGCTTACAGCTATGCTTGGAACGGTGGCGCTACATCTGCTAACCGCACAGGCCTTGCAGCAGGTAATTATACATTGACTGTTACTGATGCCAATGCTTGTTCAGCTACCGCAACTGCAGTTATCGCTCAACCAGCGGCTGCGCTTGCGGTATCGCTTGCTACCAACAACGTTTCTTGTTTCGGTGGAAACAATGGTTCTATATCTACTACCGTAACAGGCGGCACATCAGCTTACGGCTATGCTTGGAACGGTGGCGCTTCAACCGCAAACCGCACTGGCCTTGCTGCAGGTATTTATACCTTGACTGTTACCGATGCGAACTTATGTTCAGCTACAGCTTCGGCTACAATAACTCAACCAGAGGCTGCGCTTGCTGTTGCTACTTCAACTAACAACGTATCATGTTTTGGTGGAAGCAATGGTTCTATTAATACTACTGTTACTGGCGGCACTGCTACTTACAGCTATGCTTGGAACGGTGGTGCTACATCTGCTAACCG
>JAFDYM010000421.1 GCA_018267435.1 Bacteroidota bacterium
AAAAGCTGTGGTAAAGAAAATGAAAACGGCCTATGCCAAGCGTGCCTTACAAGCCGAAGCTGTAGGTGCGCATGCCGGTAACTATAGTGGCAACAAAATTATTTGTGGCGATTTTAACGATGTGCCAGTATCGTACACCTACGAAACTGTGAGGCAGGAACTGCAAGATGCTTTTGTGGCTAAAGGAAACGGCTTTGGTGCTACGTTTGTAAATAAGCTGTCCATTTTTCGTATAGACTATGTGCTGCCTAGTAAGGATATAAAAGTAAACTCGTACCGCACGGTGCGCGAAAACTATAGCGACCATTATCCTGTATGCGTAACCCTAACCCTATAGCATGAATCTACAGCAGCTTGAATATATAGTAGCCATTGATAAGCACCGCCATTTTGTGCGTGCTGCCAAGGCATGCTTTGTAACGCAGGCCACGCTTAGCATGATGGTACAAAAACTGGAAGATGAGCTAGGAACTAAAATATTCGACCGTAGCAAGCAGCCCGTAGTGCCTACCGAAACAGGTATGAAGATATTGGCACAGGCGCGCCGTACCCTAGCCGAAGCTGAAAAGCTAAAAGGCATAGTGGAAGAAGAGCGCGGCATAATAGCAGGCGAATTGCGCCTAGGCATTATACCTACACTGGCGCCGTATTTACTGCCGCTGTTTCTTAAAGAATTTAGCGAAGCATACCCGCAGGTAAAATTGGTGGTAAACGAATATACCACGGGTAATATTACCATTATGCTGAAGGCCGGCCAACTAGATGCCGCCATACTAGCCACGCCGCTATATGATGTAAGTATATACGAACAACCGCTGTTCTACGAGAAATACTTTTTGTACGTATCGGCTAAAGAGAAGGGCTTCGATAAGCAATATGTGTTACCAAAGAATATTGATTTAAGCAGGCTATGGCTGCTAGAAGAAGGACACTGCATGCGCAGCCAAATGATGAACCTGTGCGAGCTGAAAAAACAGCAGGAAACAAAAGACACATTACAATACGAGGCAGGAAGTATAGAGACGCTGAAGAACATAGTAGACCGCAACTTTGGTATAACCATAATACCCGAGCTGGCTACTACAAACCTAAGTGCCGCGCAAACTAAGCGCTTGCGTTATTTTAAGCCGCCTACCCCTGTACGCGAAATAAGTATAGTAACCCACCGCGAGTATCTTAAACTAAGACTAGTAGATGCTTTAAAGCAAACTATACTTGCCGCCATACCCACCGAAATGAAAAGCAACAAGCGCGTAGAGGTATTAGATGTTGAAGTGTAAAGCTACTACTGCTTTATCTTCAAATATACCGGGCAGTGGTCGCTATGTTTAATGTGCGGATATATAGCTGCCTCCACTAGGTTTTTCTCTAGGTTTTTAGTGGCAGAAATATAATCTATACGCCAGCCCTTGTTATTGTTGCGGGCATTGGCGCGCAGGCTCCACCAACTGTACTGGTGCGGTAGCTCGGGGTGGAAGTGGCGGAACGAATCAATAAAGCCGCTGTTGAAGTACTTCTCCATCCAAGCGCGTTCTTCGGGTTTAAAGCCGCTGGTATCTTTGTTCGTCTTCGGGTTATGTATGTCTATTTCGCGGTGGCAAATGTTGTAGTCGCCGCATACTAATAGCTTAGGGCGTGTTTTCTGTAGCGTATGTATATACTCGTAGAAATCATCTAGGAACTGAATCTTTACACCCTGCCTTTCATCGCCACTCGTTCCGCTAGGAAAGTACACACTCATTATGCTCAAGTCGCCTATATCTATGCGAATGGTTCTACCCTCGTCATCATACTGCTTAATGCCGCAGCCTATGGTTACATTGTCTGGCTTTACTTTGCTAAATATAGCTACGCCGCTGTAACCTTTCTTGGCAGC
Source organism: Bacteroidota bacterium (assembly GCA_018267435.1). Lineage (GTDB taxonomy): Bacteria > Bacteroidota > Bacteroidia > Chitinophagales > LD1 > Bog-950. The sequence goes on from JAFDYM010000421.1 coordinate 1,877, forward strand.
ATCGTACAAATAACAATGGTAGCCCAGTGCCTCGAAAGGCTTAGGGTTAAAATCGTCGCGGTGCACTTTGGTTTCTTGCAAGCAAATAACGTCTGGGTTTTCTTCTGCCAGCCAAGTAGCAAGCCCCTTGGTGGTAGCCGAACGTATACCGTTAACGTTGTAGCTTATTATTTTTAGTTCGTTCATTTTAATCGTATCTTGGGGATAAATGTAAGCAATTATGTTTCAGCATAAATGGCATACATTTTTACCTGTGTGTTGTTGCTGAAAAGCTTGCCCGGTTTTGATTATTTACCCTATAGAATGTGTGACGCTTGCCTAGGTTTTTAAAAAGTTTGCTTTGTGGTTTGTTGCTGGCTATAGCCATGGGTGTGCAAGGGCAAACTGTGGTTATAACTGGTACAGTTATAGACAAGCAAACCGAGGAACCTATTTCATTTGCCAATGTATTTATTCAAGGTACCAGTATCGGCTTATCTACCGACTTTGAGGGCAAGTTCAGCATGCAGGTAACGCTACCGGCGGATTCTATAGGCGCAAGCAGCATTGGCTATACTAAGGGGTACAGAAGAATAAACCCAAACGCTACCACGCAAACCATGACCATAGAGCTGGAGCGTGCCGACTACAACATAGGCGAAGTAGTAATAGTACCTGGCGAAAACCCTGCCCTGCGTATAGTGCGCAATGCGGTAGAGCTTAAAAAGAGCCACGACAAGAAGAAACTAGATAGCTATGGCTATGAGGCATACAACAAAATAGAAATTGACTTGGACGACTTGACGGAGAAATTCAAGGAGCGCAAAATTTTTAAGCCCTTCAAGTTTGTGTTCAACAACATAGATAGCTTCTCGGAAGAGAAACCATTCCTGCCCTTCTTTATAAGCGAAACAGTAAGCGATTACCACTGGCGCAAAACGCCGATAGATGAACGCGAGATAATAAAGGCATCGAAAGTATCGGGTATCAACAACGTAAGCATATCGCAGTTTCTTGGTAATGTATGGATAGAGATAGACCTGTACCAAGATTGGATATACCTATTGCAAAGGCAGTTTATTTCACCGGTATCGCAGCTGGGCTTGGCTTCTACCTACCGCTACTACTTGGTAGATAGCCAAATGATAGATAACTATTGGTGCTACAAAATTCAGTTTCTACCTAAGCGCAAAGGTGAGCTAACTTTCGAAGGTGATATGTGGATTGCTGATTCAGTATTTGCCCTAAAGCAAATAAGCATGAAAATGACGAAGGATGCGGATGTAAACTTTGTTCGCAGCCTTAGTTTATATAATGAGTTTGTTCCGGTTGCAGATTCGATATGGATGATAAAGAAAGAGCGCCTAGTAATAAATATGATAAAGCCCGAAAAAGGGCCAGGACTAATAGGGCGTAAAACTGCCAGCTACAAAAATTTTACGCTGAACGAAAGCAAGCAAGAGCTTGATAGTTTGTTTAAGAAGGAGAAGGTAGATGTAACCATGCTCGACGACTCGGTAACACAACGAGATGACGAATATTGGCGGCTTGCCAGGCATGATACCTTATCGGTAAACGAGAAGCGCGTTTACCAAATGATAGATACGCTAAAGAACTTGCCGATAATAAAGAGCTACGCAAAAATTGTACAAACTGTTTACTTGGGTTATTATGATATAGGCCCTGTTTCTATAGGCAATATCTTTTCGTTTGTAAGCAATAACAATGTAGAAGGCTGGCGTATAAAGTATGGCATGAGTACCAGCAACAAATTCAGCAAACACATAATGCTGGCAGGCTATATAGCTTATGGCTTTAAGGACAAACGCATAAAGTACGGTGCTGAAATGCTTTGGCTAATGCGTAAAACACCACGCGAAAGCATAGCTATAAAGTACCGTAACGATATAAGTACCACTAGCAACTACAATGTGTTTTATGGTAACAGTGGCTTGCTTAGCAATTTTGGTGTGCGCAGGGTAGAAGAGGGTAAATATATACCGCTAAAAATGGTAGGTGTGCGCGAATTGAAGGCTGAGTTTTTTAAGGAATTCAATATAGGTACTTCATTCAATGTAGGTTTTACCAATAGATACTTGAAGCCATTGGGCGAGTTTAAGTTTGGCTACCGTACCGATGTGGATGATGTGCGCCCTAACACCATAGTGCCCGATGTAACAGTAACGGAGTTTACGGTAGGCGCACGCTTTGCTTGGCAAGAGAAGTTTGTAAGCGGCGAGTTTAACCGCTTAAGTTTGGGCAGCGACTACCCTATTATGTTTATACAATATGGCATGGGTGTACGTGGATTGATGAAGGGAGAGTACAACTATCATCGCCTGGTGTTTGGCATAAGCGATAACCAACCTATAGGGCCCTTGGGTAAACTATACTGGAATATAGAAACCGGCAAAACATGGGGTACGCTTCCTTTCTTGCTATTGAATATGCCAGATGTGAATGAGAGCTACATATATAGCTGGAACGGCTTTAACACCATACGCGACTATACTTTTGTAGCCGATAGGTATTTAAAAATGTTGCTTGACCACCACTTGGGTGGAGTGCTTTTTAACCGCATACCAGGCGTGCGCAAACTAAAGCTGCGCGAGGTGTGGAGCATGCGCATGTGGTGGGGTAGCCTAAGCCAAGCCAACCGCATAGCCAACTACGACAACATGGATTTTAACCCCAACAACAATGGCTTGGTACAGTTAAAGTCGCCTAGCCGCGTGCCGCTAGTTGAGCTAAGCGTGGGTATAGAAAACATACTTAAGTTTATACGTATAGATGCCGTATGGCGCCTTACCCACCGCGACCCTCGCGGCAATGCCTTCAGCTTTAAGTACGGCAACTTTGGCGTAAGGTTGGGCTTTCAGTTGCAATTTTAGTTATCGCACTTTCTTAAGGCGCTCGGCTATTTTCTTATCTAACCATTTGTAGGCCATTACGCTGTAGGTTACCTTTTGTTTGGCCATATCGGCTATGCTTTTTTGTATTTGAAGTAGGGCTGCTTTATATCGTTCCTTATTAGCTTTGGTTGCCTCGGCTTGTACAAACTTTAATAGTTGTGCGGTTATGGGTTTGTCATTTTTGGTTTGCGCAGGGCGCTTGCGGTAGCTCTGCTGTATATTTTCCAGCTCACGCTGTGCAGCTTCTATATCACCAGTTTCAAAATATACCATGGCGTACACTTGGCGGTAATAGTAATACTCGTTAAGCGGGCGCTGGCTTATATCGTGCTCCAATAGCTTGAAAGCTTGATTAGGCTGCCCTGCAAATAGGTAAGCTATGGCAGCAAAAAATCGGAAACGGTACTTGGTTTTGGCGTGCGAATTTATGTCGCGCTCGCGGCTTTTATATAGCGCCAAAAACTTGTCGAACTTATCTTGCGCCAATAGGTTGGTAGCATAGTTAAAAAGTAAATCAAGCTGCGGCTTGCCCACAGCGCTTTTAATTGCTAGCTGGTAATACTTGTCGGCCTCGGCATAGTCGTCCATTATAAAAAACTCTATTCCCATGTTGCCATATATACCTGCCAGCTTTGCCTTATAGCTTGGCCTAAACGCAGCCACCTTCGGGTTTAGCACGGCAAGTTCTTTCAGCGTTTCTATCTTCTTTTTACCGTGCTGTACATACAGTTCTGCGTTCAGTAAGTTATACTTCTGCAATAACTGTTGTTGCGCCTGTAGCTTATCGTACGCTTTGCTTTTTTGGTATGGGCTTTTGCTTTGCCAGCCCGGCGCTATGGCATTCATGGTACGCAGCAAAAACTGCTTGCGTATTTCGCGTTGGCTTTGCTCCTCGGCTATATGCATACCGAAAAAATCTTCGTGCTGCATTTCGTAAAACAATGCCAAGTAGTTTTTCTCGTTCAGTTCGCCATACTGTGTGTGGTAGGCAAAGTGAAGATCTTGCAACAAGTGTAGGGCAAAAAAATCTGCCACAGCTACAGCCTCTTTTATGTGCTGCTGTAGCGTGTTTTCGAAAACGCGGTATTGCTTGGCCTTAAGCATACGCTGTAGCAGCCATACTTTAGTATGTATATCGCCACTGGCAAGTTTTTCTGCCGCCTCGTTGGCTATTACAAACGCCTCAAGCTCGCGGTTAAGCAGGCGTAGCTCGTTGCGCAGCAAAAAATCATCGGCAGCCTTATACTTTTTACCGCTATAGGCATGGTATAGAGTGGCCTTGTCGGCTTCGGCGTTCAGCACAAGCATATTGTATAAGGGCAGCAGGCTGGGCCTATGGTGCGCCTGCAAGCGTTCGGCAAATTCGGCCTGCTCGGTTGTGCTTAGTAATGCTATAAGTGCCTGTGTTTTCATATCCCCATTTGTTTATGCCCTATCACAAAATACTTAATTGCGCGCATATCTCCCTATGGAAAGCTGTAATTTATGGCAGTGTGTGCATCACAAATGCACATTTTATACAGTACGGGGCTGTATGGCTATGCGGCAAATTTGCAGTACCAAAAAAGCAAGATTATGAAAGCGAGTAAATTATTTAACGTGGGGCTAGTAGGCGCTGTGCTTATGCAAACAGCTGCTTGTAAAAAAGACGAGGGCGGCACTAACGATACCATTAATGCTGAAAAGCTGGCATGCAGCTACAGCAACACCAAAACTTTAACCGATAGAAACCCGAATGGCGTAGACTATTATGCCGATTGTTTGGTAGAGGTATACGGTAACGGAAACTTGATAATAGAGCCAGGTACTACCATAGCATTCGAAAGCGCAGGTGGTATATTGGTAACAGGTACGGCATCGCTGAAGGCTGCGGGTACTACTGCTTCGCCTATTAAATTTACTACTGCCAACAATGCCAGTTCATGGGCGGGCATACACATAGGTTCGAACAATACATCGAACGAGTTAAGCAACTGTGTGGTAGAAAAAGCGGGCAACGGCAACCTAAGCGAGCTTGATAGGGTGGGAGAACCTGCTGCGGTACAAATAGCCGGCTATGCCAAAGTGTTCCGCACTACTGTAACCAATAGCTTAGGCGTAGGCTTGGCTACCTCGGCATACGGCACCACGCTAACTGTGCCTACTTTCGACCAAAACACATTCAACGGCAACGGCAGCTACCCTGTAGTGCTTGAGAAGGACTTGATACGCAACATGGACCTAGCTACCTGTACCTTTACAGGCAACTTTTACCAAAATATAAAGCTGATAAACTCAGCTTTAAGTTCTGCCAGCTACCTTTCTCCATATACTGCACATACATGGCGCGATGCGGGCATACCGTATTATGTATCGGAAGGTATAGACATATATGGTGGCGCATCGCTTACCTTGGAGCAAGGCGTGGAGTTGTTGTTTGATGGCGATGGCTACCTGCGCATAACCGATGGCGGTTCGTTCCTAAAAACAAATGGCACTTCGGCTAATCCTGTAAGGTTAAGCAGCACCAACAGTGTGCCTGGCTCGTGGGATGGATTGATGTTTGAAACTAAAAGCAACAGCAATATTCTTACGCATACTATTATTAGCAATGCTGGTGGCAATGTGGTGTTTTATGGCGATATAAAGTCGGCCATAAGGGTAGGCAATTACTTTCACGATGCTACCCTATCGCTAAACAATGTAAAGATTGAAAATACGGATGGTTGCGCTGTAGCCATGTACGATGCCGATGGCAACGGACAGATACCTAGCGGTGTAACATTTATAGAAAGCAATACTATATACAGCGGTAATACAGGCAACGACTTGTGTGTAGAATAAGATAGTACGCTAACCAAATACCCTGACCAAAAACAAGGCCCTTGCACCAGCTGACGGTGCGGGGCTTTTTGTTTGTATTAATGCGGCAGTTTATCCTTCAGTAAGCCGTAAGTATAGGTGCCAAGTAGCGCACTGAAAATGGCTATAACAAATACAAAGAAGCCATTACCTACCAATGCATACAATGGGCCAGGGCAAGCGCCCGTTAAGGCCCATCCGAAGCCGAACATAAGACCGCCGATAATGTTACCCTTGTTGAATGGGCGGGTATCGAACACTACATCCTCGCCGCTGATGGTTTTAATCTTAAACTTCTTGATAAGCAAGGTGCTGATAGTGGCTACTACTACCGCCGTACCTATTACACCATACATGTGGAACGACTGCAGGCGGAACATTTCCTGTATGCGGAACCACGATATGATTTCGGACTTAGTAAATACTATACCCATCAAAACGCCTACCGCCAAGTATTTCAAATTGCCGATAAAGCCCTCGCTCGTGGCTTGGTTATTTTTTCCTTCTTCTACTATATTTTCCATTGTTCAATATTTTATCGCCACAAAGGCTCTAAGACACGAAGTTTGAAACAGTTCTTCTTCGCGCTTTCGCGTTGTGGCTATTATAATTTTAAGATTATAGGCAACAGCAAGTGCGTCATTATAAAGCCGCCTGCCATAAAGCAGATGGTAGCTACTATGCTGGATACCTGAAAATTGCTGATACCCGTAATGGCATGCCCCGAGGTACAGCCACCCGCATAGCGCGTACCGAAGCCCACTAGAAAGCCACCGACAACTATCATGATAAAACCGCGTGGTGTAAGCACACTATCTAAGTTGAAAATGTCGGTAGGCACTAGACCTTGGTAATCGGTAACATTAAGGGCCGATAGCTGCGCCTTGGTAGCTTCGGCTATCTGTATAGGTTCGCCATTGCTTAAAAAGGTAGCGGCCAAGCCAGCGCCCAACACTATGCCTACTATCAGAAAAATGTTCCAGGTTTCCTTCTTCCAATCGTACTGAAAGTACGGCACCTTGCTTGGCAAGCAGGCTGCGCACAAGTGGCGGAAAGACGACGATATACCGAAGGGCTTATTGCCTAGCAGATATAACAAGGGCACCCCTAAGCCTATTATAGCACCTGCCACGCTCCAGTGCCAAGGCTGCTTTATTAACTCTAACATAAAACACAGTTTAGGCTACAAAGATACGCCATTCTCTACTCAATTAATAGAGAATTAAGGGGCGGTATAGGAGAGTATAGTGGGGGGGGGGGGGGGGGGGGGGGTGTT
>JAFDYM010000422.1 GCA_018267435.1 Bacteroidota bacterium
AGCACCGTACTTAGAAATATTCTAAATAAGATCTTATTTTTAGCCCTCAAAACCGCCCCCAAAGCGTTCAGCATCAATATTTCGTTAATAAAATGTGTGTAGCGTAAGGTATAGCTGCCATAGCCCACAAATTGTTAGTAATTTCGTAGCTAATGTGGGGGCGAACGTTATTTTTGCTACCGCTTTAATTATGCGCATTTATGAATAGTACCAGCATCGATTACTTACCAATAGTACTGCAAGTGCTTTTTGCAGCGGGCTTTGTGGCCACTACCCTATTGGTTTCGCACTTTCTAGGGCCTAAAAGGCATTCTAAAAACAAGGACATCAGCTTTGAGTGCGGTATACCTCAGCACGGCAACGCGCGTATACCATTCTCGGTTAAGTATTTCCTGGTGGCCATATTGTTCGTATTGTTCGATGTGGAAGTGATATTCATGTACCCTTGGGCGGTTAACTTCCGCGACCTAGGTATGGATGCCCTATGGAAAATGTTCCTGTTCATTGGCCTGTTGCTAGTAGGTTTCTACTATGTAATAAAGAAGGGCGCGCTAGAGTGGGAATAGTATTAAAGCTTGAATTAAATTGTGAGATATGAGCGATAAAATAAAAATGGTTCAACCGCCTCCGGGCTTAGCCGGCGAGGGTTTCTACCTTACCAATGTAGATAAAGTAATAGGCTTAGGCCGCGCCAACTCGCTATGGCCCTTGCCATTTGCTACTTCATGCTGCGGTATTGAGTACATGGCTACCATGGCCAGTACGTACGACTTTGGCCGCTTCGGTACCGAGCGTTTGAGCTTTTCGCCGCGCCAGGCCGATATGCTGTTGGTAATGGGTACCATATCTAAAAAAATGGGACCGATACTTCGCCAAGTGTACGAGCAAATGGCTGAACCACGCTGGGTGGTAGCCGTAGGTGCTTGTGCCAGTTCAGGCGGTGTGTTCGATACTTACTCGGTGCTACAAGGTATAGATAAAGTAATACCTGTAGACGTGTATGTACCGGGCTGCCCACCGCGCCCAGAGCAGATACTTGACGGTATAATGAAACTACAGGAGATAGTGAAGAACGAGCCGCTTAACCGCCGCAACTCGCCTGAATACAAGGCCATGCTTGCTAGCTACGGCATAAACGTGAACTAATTATGGCATTGACATACGAAGACATACAGAACAAATTGACTGCCCAGTTTGGCGATGCTGTGAAAGACTACAGCGAGAGCTACGGCATGTTGACTTTTGAAATAGATAGGGAGAAGCTACTAGAAGTAGTACGCTACTTGCGCGATGACGAAACCCTGCGCTTCAACTTTTTGACTACCCTGTGCGGTATGCACTTTCCCGATAACGAATTGGAGAGGCAATTTGCCAGCGTGTACCATATGCACAACTGGGTAGATAATGTTCGCATCCGCTTCAAGGCTTTCCTAAACGGCGAAAACCCGGAGGTAGAGAGCTTAACATCGTTGTTCGAGTCTGCTAACTGGCAGGAGCGCGAAACCTACGATTTCTACGGTATCATATTCAAAGGCCACCCAGACTTGAGGAGGATATTGAATATGGACGAGATGGTATCGTTCCCTATGCGCAAGGAGTTTCCGCTGGAAGATGCCAACCGCACAGATAAAGACGACAGGTATTTCGGAAGGATTCCGCAAAACAATAATTTGAACTAAGAGGAAATGGCAGGCTGGGAAGCATATATTCATAGCGACGAGAAAATTCTACTGGGCAAGCCCGTGATTAAAGGCACGCGCATTTCGGTAGAGTTGATATTGGAACTGTATGGAAAAGGCTGGACTAGCGAAATGATAATAGAAAGCTATCCTAACATTACGCACGAACAGTTAAGGGCTGTGTTTGCTTACTTGTTAGATTGTGTTCAGCATGAATTGTTCTTTCCTATTTCAAAGGCATCGTAATGAAGTTTTTGGCGAATGAAAATTTTCCGAATCCTTCAATAAAGGCGCTTAAAGAATTGGGGTACGATATAGTAAGTGTAAATGATGATAGGCCTTCTATAACAGATGAAGAAGTAGTGAAGTGGGCAAATGCAGAAGGTAGAATAATATTAACTTTTGACAGAGACTACGGTGAAATAGTATTTAGGTATAAGGTATCATGTTCAGTAGTATTTTTTAGAGATAAAGGTGAAAAACCGTCTAGTGCGGCAAATACACTTCTAGAACTAATGAATACTATCAAACTAGAAGGTTATTTTACCGTAGTAGATAAAAATGGAATAAGGCAGCGCGAGCTAAAATTTTAATTTCAGACAATGGCCGAAATAGTAGTAAAAAGCATAGAAGAGAAATACGCGGAAATGATCCGTCAGCGCGAGAACGAGGACGGCAGCGAGTTGAGTATACTTAACTTAGGTCCCAGCCACCCCGCTACGCACGGTATATTCCAGAACGTATTGCTAATGGATGGCGAGCGCATAATAGATGCCGAGCAAACCGTAGGCTACATACACCGCGCATTCGAAAAGATAGCCGAAAACAGGCCTTTTTACCAAATAACACCGCTTACCGATAGGATGAACTACTGCTCATCGCCTATCAACAACATGGGCTGGTGGCTAACGGTAGAAAAACTATTGAGCGTAGAAGTGCCTAAGCGCGCGCAATACCTGCGTGTGATAATGATGGAACTTGCACGTATAGCCGACCACTTGATATGCAACAGCGTACTAGGTGTAGATAGCGGCGCCTTAACGGGTTTCCTTTATGTATTCCAATACCGCGAAAAGATATACGAGATATACGAAGAAATGTGTGGTGCGCGATTGACCACCAACATGGGCCGTATAGGTGGCTTTGAGCGCGACTTGAGCGATACGGGCTTCCGCAAGCTAAAGGCTTTTATGAAGGAATACCCAGTGGTATTGAAGGAGTTTGAAGATCTGGTAATGCGCAACCGTATATTTATGGACCGCTGCATAGGCACAGGCCCTATATCTGCTGAGCGTGCCGTGGCTTATGGCTTTACAGGCCCTAACCTACGAGCAGCGGGTATCGACTACGATGTGCGTATAGCTAACCCGTACAGCAGCTACGAAGATTTTCAGTTTGAAGTGCCAGTAGGCAAGGTAGGCGATACTTACGATAGGTTCTGCGTGCGCCAAGCCGAAATGTGGCAGTCGCTACGCATAATACAGCAAGCGTTGGATAAGTTGCCAGAGGGCCCTTACCATGCCGATGTGCCAGACTACTACTTGCCACCGAAAGACCAAGTATATAACAATATGGAAGCGCTTATCTATCACTTTAAGATAGTAATGGGAGAAATACCGGTGCCTAAAGGCGAAGTATATCAAGCGGTAGAAGGCGGCAATGGCGAGGTAGGTTTCTACCTAGTAAGCGATGGCAGCCGTGTACCTTTCAGGTTGCACTTCCGCAGACCATGCTTTATATACTACCAAGCATACACCGAAATGATAAAAGGCGGTTTATTGAGCGATGCTATTTTGACCATGAGCTCGATGAACGTAATAGCGGGCGAGCTTGACGCATAGTAGTATTGAGTAGATAGTATTTAGTATTGAGATAATAGAATTTAGCTTATAAAATGGGTTTAGCAGAAGTAACACAACAGGAAGTAAAATTTAGCGATAAGCTAACGGCGCGCATAGCCGAGTTGAAATCGCATTTTCCTGAAGATAGGAAGAAGAGCGCATTGTTGACGGTGCTGCACGAAGTGCAGGACGAGCACGACAACTGGCTAAGCGTACCTGTAATGGATAAAGTGGCAGAAGTACTAGGCATACGTCCTATAGAGGTGTATGAGGTAGTTACCTTCTATACCATGTACAACCAAAAGCCCGTAGCTAAATATATGTTCGAGTTTTGCCGTACCAGCTGCTGCGTACTGCGCGGTGCGGAAGACATGATAGAGTATACTTTGAACAAACTAGGCTTGCACGAAGAGGGCGAGATAACGCCCGACGGCCTATTTAGCGTAAAAGGTGTAGAGTGCCTAGGTGCATGCGGCTACGCCCCTATGCTACAGCTTGGCGACTACTACCACGAGTTTTTGACACCAGAAAAAATGGATAAGCTAATAGACGACTGCAAAGCAGGTAGGGTTGAGTTTTTATCTGACAAAATATTGAAACAAAGCGCGGTATAACAATGGGCAAAAAGATATTATTAGAGCACGTAGATGTGCCGGGCATACAGGGTTACGAAGTTTACCGCCAAAAGGGTGGCTACCGCAGCGTGGAAAAAGCGCTGAAGATGGCCCCGAACGATATAGTAGAAGAAGTGAAAAAATCAGGTCTTCGCGGTCGTGGTGGTGCGGGTTTCCCTACGGGTATGAAGTGGAGCTTTATAGATAAGAAAAGCGGCCGCCCACGCCACTTGGTATGCAATGCCGACGAGAGCGAGCCTGGTACCTTTAAGGACCGTTTCCTTATGGAAAAGATACCTCACCTATTGGTAGAGGGTATGATAACAAGTAGCATAGCGCTTGAGGCTAACCTTAGCTTTATATACATACGCGGCGAGTATATGTGGGTGTTCCGCATATTGGAGCGTGCTATAAAGGAGGCTTATGCAGCCGGCTGGCTAGGCAAAAACATACAGGGCAGCGGCTACGACCTTGACCTACACGTAACCTGCGGCGCAGGTGCCTATATATGCGGCGAAGAAACTGCCCTTATAGAAAGCCTAGAAGGCAAGCGCGGTAACCCGCGTATCAAGCCGCCATTCCCTGCGGTTGTTGGTTTATACGGCAACCCTACCGTGGTTAACAACGTGGAAACCATTATGGATATTCCATGGATAATAAACAACGGTGGCGATGAGTTTGCCAAGATAGGTATTGGTAAATCGACAGGTACCAAGTTGATATCGGTATCGGGCAACGTAAAGAAAACAGGCGTATACGAAATAGAATTGGGCGTACCCGTAGAGGAGTTTGTAATGAGCGACGAATACTGCGGCGGTATGCAAACCGACCATCCATTAAAGGCATGTGTGCCGGGTGGTTCATCGGTGCCTATACTACCTGCCGAGTTGCTGTTTAAAACAGCAAAAGGTGAAGACCGCTTAATGACCTACGAAAGTATGAGCGATGGCGGTTTTGCAACAGGTAGTATGATAGGCTCGGGTGGCTTTATAGTGTACGACGACCGCGCTTGTATAGTGCGCAACACTTGGAACTTCTCGCGCTTTTACCACCACGAAAGCTGCGGCCAATGCTCGCCATGCCGCGAAGGTACTGGCTGGCTAGAGAAGGTAACCTGGAGGCTAGAACACGGCTACGGCAGCATGGAAGATATAGACCTGCTATGGGATATACAGCGCAAAATAGAGGGCAACACGATATGCCCACTAGGCGATGCTGCTGCATGGCCTGTAGCTGCGGCTATCCGCCACTTCCGTCACGAGTTTGAGTACCATGTACGCTTCCCTGAAAAAATAAAAGACCGCAAACACTTTGAACACGAACCGTGGGAAAAAGTGAAGCACTTGCTGCAAAAAGAAGCAGTAGCGGTGTAAACCAATAAATTCCACCTCTTTTAAAAAGGGTTGATTATCATTTGATAATCAGCCCTTTTTACGTTTATTACCAAGTTTGCTATACATGGCGCACACTTTTAGCCGTTTAATAGTAAAACGGAGGTGATTATGAAAAAGTGGATGATGTATGCAGCCTTTGCGCTGCCCGTGCTTATGGTAAGCTGTAAAGCACTCGACAAGCTAACGCAATTTGACCTGGACTATAGCACTAGCTATACCTACGAGGCCAATACGCCGCCCAATACGCCCGATAGCGTGGCTACGCCAGATATTACTACCAATATTGATCGCGAGCTAGAGATAAAAGAGAGTAAGAAGGAACTAATAGAAAGTGCAAAGCTGAAGGAAATGAAGCTACAGTTGAACTCCGATGCCGGTACTAGGTTTACATTTCTAAAGTCGGTTGATTTGTACGTATCGGCTCCAGGTAGGGAGAAGGTATTGGTAGCTTACAAGCATGGCATAACCGATGATATAGGTACAGAACTGGTGCTTGACCTAACCAATGTAGAGCTGCGCGACTATGTAAAAAATGATGTGATAACCCTACACGCCACTAGCGTAACCGACCAATTGATACGCCGCAACATAACCGTAGATGTGAAGGTAAAATTCTTTGTAGATGCCAAGATACTAGGCATATAA
>JAFDYM010000423.1 GCA_018267435.1 Bacteroidota bacterium
AGATGTAGCATTCTCCTCGCAGCAGTTTCACATCAGCCCCGAAATACAGAACGCCAGCAGCCGCTTGCAGTGGTACGCCACGCGCAACTTGGTAAACGAAATGATGGGCGAATACACCGAGGTACTGAAGGATGAATTCAACAAGCCATACCTACAGCCTGGCAAGCCCAATGTGTCATTAACCCATACGGCATTGTATGCGGGTGCTATGTTGAGCACTAAGCATATAGTTGGTATAGATATAGAAATGATACGGCCCAAAATAGAGCGCATAGCACATAAGTTTTTAAGGCAAGATGAGATAGATGCCATTAACCCCGAAGAGCGCCTGGAGAAGTTGATACTGTACTGGAGCGCAAAAGAGGCGCTGTATAAACTGCATGGCCGCAAGCAGTTGGAGTTTATGACGCAGCTATTGATTGACCCGTTCGACCTACAGCAAAAGGGTACTGCCACGGCGCGCATCATAGCCGATGATATAGCACCCGACAATCTAACTCTTCATTACGAATTCTTTGATGACCACGTATTGACCTACGTGCTTGGGCGGTAGATAACATTGCCTATAGTGCGGGCAAATTCCTTCTTCTGCTCCATTAGCAGCTTCCATAGTTTCATTAGGCGCTCACTCTCCTTTTCGTCTTGCGCATCGCGCAGCAAGTGGGCTATTTTGTTTATCTCTACTATGTTGTGGTACTGCTTTAGGCGCAACAGTGCCGACTGTATATCGCGCACAAATAGGTCCTTCTTTTCGGGCACTACTACCTTGTGCTTGGCAAACCAGTTTTCGCTTACATGGTTTTTGGTTTCCAATAGCTCAATAGCCAGGTTAGCTATATCCCTATCATCATTACCTGTGTAGAAACTATCCGGGTGCGCATTGCCCTCGGCAAACTCACGCTTTACCAATTCGTATATGGGCTTGTAGCGCGGCGTTTCTATATCCATACCCTCCATCTCATCTAGTATATACGCCGTTACCGATACTTCGGCATCCTCGTTCATTATACCCCAATTGCCATACTCTATTAGCACGCGTATTACCTCGCGCTCCAAGTATGGTAGGGTGCTATCGGTATTGGCAAAACGCTCTTTGTGAACGGGCGCGTTGTCGCGCTCTTCAGGTGGATAGTAATCATCGGGCGGGCCATTGCTACCATCGTAATAATCATCGGGCGGATTGTTGTTACCCGTGTTGTTATTCTGTTGCTGCTTAGGTTCTTGACGGCGTTCTGTTTTGGCTTGCTCGCTTGCCTTTTTGCTACGGGCCTTGTTTACCTCGGTTATCAGTATCTGCTCGTTCATGTCGAACAGCTGCGAGCACTGCTTGGTGTACACCGAGCGCTGTATGGCATCGGGTATTTTACCTATCGATTCTATAATGTCGCGAATAAGTTCCGCCTTCTTTATAGGGTCGGTCTTGGCCTCGGCGGCAAACAGCGAGCTTTTGAAAAGGATAAGGTCCTTCTTATTCTCCTGTATGTATTTATTGAAAGCCTCTACCCCTACCCTTTTCACATAGCTATCAGGGTCTTCTTGGTCGGGTAGAATAACGATGCGCACGTTCATGCCTTCTTCCAGTATCAAATCGGTACCGCGAAGGGCTGCTTTTATACCGGCATTATCGCCGTCGTAAAGCATGGTTATATTCGGCGTTATACGCTTTATCAAGCGTATTTGATCGGGCGTAAGCGCTGTGCCGGAAGATGCAACTGCGTTTTCAATACCCGCTTGGTGCAAGCTAATTACATCGGTGTAGCCTTCTACCAAAAGACATTCATCTTTCTTCCTTATCTCCTGCTTGGCAAAGTAAGCGCCGTACAGCAACTTACTTTTGTTGTATACCTCACTCTCCGACGTATTGACATACTTGGGGCTCTTCTCATCTTTTATCATGATGCGGCCACCGAAGCCTACCACCTTGCCCGTCATGTTATGTATAGGGAACATAACGCGGTTGCGGAAGAAATCGTAAGTGCTATTCTCCTTCGGCGAAGTCAAACCTGCCTTCTTCAATACATCTAGCTGAAAGCCGTTTTTAAGAGCGTATTTGGTAAAGCCATCGCCAGCATCGGGCGCAAAGCCCAACTGAAACTTATCGATAGTATGTTGCAGAAAGCCGCGTTCCTTAAAGTATGCCAAACCTATTTTGCCGTTGTCGTTGTTCAGCATATAGTCGGTAAAGTACTTCTGCGCAGCGGCGTTGGCTATGTATATACTCTCAGTAAGATTGTGCTTTTCCTGTTCCGCCTGCTTCTGTTCATCGCTGCGGTGCTCCTCCTCTATTTCAATGTTGTACTTGTTGGCTATGTAGCGCAGGGCATCGGGGTAGCTCAACTGCTGATAATCCATTAGGAATTGTAGCGGTCCGCCCGCCTTGCCGCACCCGAAACACTTATAGATATTGCGCGCCGGATTAACGCTGAACGAAGGGCTCTTCTCGTTATGGAACGGGCATAGACCTTGTAGGTTCGAGCCACGCTTTTTTAGGGTAACAAATTCACCTACGATGTCCTCTACGCGGGCCTCGTCCATTATCTTCTGTATGGTGAATTTGGTAATCATGCTATTGAAATAGGGACGCCGAAATTAAATCAAAAAATGTTCTTGTGCTTGTTAAGCCTGCTCAGTTGCCTTTTCGGCTATCAGTTTTTCTATCTCCTCCAGTTTGTCCAAACTCACTTTCGAAAGCAGTTTGTTAATCTCTATGCGATTCTCGCGGAGTCGTATTTTCTGTAGCGGGTGGTCGGCGCGGTCGTCAAGCAGGTCGTTCGGTACCCACTCGAAAAGTTCGTTGGGTGTACAGTTTAGTATAATACACAACTTCTCCATGTGGTCAAGTCGCATGTGTTCTACCTTACCATTCTTGTATTTATGTGCTGTAAAAGGTACAAAGCCATTTTGTACCAAAAACTTGTATGGTTGTTCAATAGCCCTAGCCTTGAATATCCTTTTCAGGTTCAAATCCAACATAGAAAACGGTTTGTTTGAGTTTGTGTGTGCAACTGCAAAAGAACAAACTAAAGTTCCATAAAGGCAAAGCAGTTTTGCACAAATGTGAACTAAGGCTCAAAAAGCCAATATTTATATCAAAATACCCAATACTTTCCTTCAAAACATCAAAGTTAGCCATTAAAAATACAAACTTAAGTTTGAGTTTTTAGCACGTCCTTTTGTATTTAAACCTGCCCATCGGCCCGAAAAAATGCTATAAGTCATGCATTCGCGTTTGGGCAGAATTAGTCCTCCTACTTGTGGTCTTATACCCTTTTTAAGGTATGGTTTTCAATGGTTTGGGTATTGACAGGTTTGATTTTAGCAGTTATCTTATTAAAAGATTAGGCAAGCGTTAAAAAAAGGGACAAAGTCATTAAAAAATGATAGAATTTGCATCATATTCGCGCGCTTACCTAAAAACAGGACACACAATAAAATCGCTTTAGGATAGGTATATCTTACTGTGATTCAAATGTTAAGAAGTATTCTCTATGCAACTTTAGAGTATTTCTACGCATCTATTTGTGCCTAGCTAACGTAATAATACCATAACAAATAGATAACACCTTATAAATCAGCACAACCACCACCGAGAATGAATTTTTTTACCCGTGCCGCGTATGTAAAACACTTTGTTGCATTAATAACCCTATTATTCACCACGGCCTTAGGCTATGGGCAAACCACTTATACGTGGGTCCCTACAGGTAGTGGCGCTTTTACTACTGCTACAAACTGGAGTCCAAATGGTGTGCCAACAACTGGAGATAATCTTGTATTTGCTAGTTTAACTAGCAACGGTACAATCTCAGCCGTTCCCAACGGTATTACGTTGAACAATGTTACTATAAACAATGGTTTTAATGTTACACTCTCTTCAACTGCCCCTTCTACACTCTCATTTGCCGGAACCGTTAGTGTGAACAATGGTGCATTGGTAAAGGGAACAAACCTTACTTTACAATTCAACTCAGCAAGTGCTTACGACCATAATAGGAATGGGGGCACAATACCTGTTGCTAACTGGGATATGGCCTCAAATTGTAATATAAGGGGAATCGCTAATACGGTATTTACATCCGGATTTTCACAAACATTTGGCAATGTGTTGTGGGATTGTGCCAGCCAATCTGCGGATATACTATTTTCTTCTGCTATCGGGTTTCCTAATGATGTTCAAGGAACTTTTGAGGTAAGGAATACAGGCAATTTTATTACAGCGTTAAATTTTGCAGTTACAAAAACATGGTCGGGCGATTTGGTCATTAATGGGGGCCGATTTGCATTGCGAAATGGTGCAGTTTCTGGTACTACATCATTAACTGTGCGTGACTTTACACTCAATAATGCGCTAAATAGTAATGCCCAATTTATATTAAGTAATGGGACTACTACAACAAGCAATATAACCTTAGCAACAACGCGAGATTTTACCCTGAATTTATTCCAAAATTCTAGTAACACCAATGTAATACAATATCGAGCAGTAAATGCTAGCTTAACTGAAAACATTAGTATTGGCAGAAACTTTACCCAAACAGGAAATTTTACTGGGCAAATAGGTAGGTTAGGTACGGCTGGTACACAAAACATAGTATTTAATGGAGGTGGCAATAGTGTTTACTCAGCCACGCGAAACAATATAATAGGTACAATTACATCTATCAATGTTACAGGTACCACCCTTGACATTGGCAATAATGATCTTACATATACGGGTAATTTTGCACTTACCAATGCTACGGCAGGTGTAGTAATGGGTGCGAATGGCTTTATAAATAACACAGGTACTTTTAGTACTGTTGCTGGCAGTACATTAAATATAGGTTCGCAACAAGGTATAACTGCTACTGGTGGCGGTGCTACGGGTAATGTTAGAAGTTCAAGTACTCGTACATTTATTGTTAGTGCTAATTACATCTACACTGGTACCAACGGACAAATAACAGGTACTGGTTTACCATTAAACATTACAGGTTCAGTAACGGTTAACCTTAGCGATGGAGGGGCACTGACTTTGAGCAACACAGGTACTTCTACCATTGCAGCTCTCGGTGTTCTTAGAATAGTAAATGGCTCATTAAGCAATGCCGCATCTTTTAATCAAACAAGTGGAACGCTGGAGTATGCAGGCTTAGCGGCGCAAACTGCTACTAACTTCGAGTTTCCGGCAACCAACGGTCCAGCTCGGCTTGTTATTAATAACCCCAATGGGGTAACCTTGCATGCGCCACGTAGTTTACCATCCGCTGGCTCGCTTACGCTTACTTCGGGTATACTTACTACTACCGCCGCTAACGTACTTAGCATATTGAATACTGCACCTGCTGGCATAGCAGGTGGTTCTTCTACTTCTTATATAAATGGCCCTATAACCAGGGCTTTGGCTACTTCTACTACCAACACGTATTTGTTCCCCGTAGGTAAAAGCAGTTACCAGCCCATACAACTTACACCAAGCAGTGCCGTAAACGTTTCATTAACAGCCGAGGTTTTCGATGCTGATGCTGGCGGTACAGGTAGTTTAGGTATAGCATCGCTTAACACTAACCGATACTGGAAGATAGCTAAAACAGGTGGGGGTAATTTAACCTCGCTTGGTACACCTACTGTAACAGAGTACGGTTTAGCAGCGAATAACCACCTTACCTATTCAGCCACAGCTAGTGGTATATATAGCATGATTCCCTCTACCTTTACAGGCAATGAGATAACTCCCAATTCAGCTGTGCCAATTCCAAGTGGTGTGGGTGTAGGAGAAGTAAACTTAGTAATAGGTACAGGCGGAACATTATCGGGTATTGTACCTGTAGGTAATGGCAGTAGTATTCAAAAGCTTTATCAAATAGCGCAGTTGCTAAACACCAGTACCGTAACAGGTGATGTTATATTCGAACTACAATCAGATTATGATGGTACAACGGGTGAGATTTTTCCAATCAACTTCTACCAATATAATGCAAGTGGAGGTGCTTGGAAAGCAACGGTGCGCCCTGCTGCAGGCGTAACAGGTAGGGTAACCTCTGCCAACCCTGGTAGCGGTGTAAACTTTATAGCTTTTAACGGTGTAGATAACCTAACCTTTGATGGTAGGCCAGGTGGTGTTGGCAACAGTATTGAGTGGATAGTTAGAAACACTCAAACTGCCGCTACATTTACTTCTACAGTACAGCTTATTAACGATGCTACCTACAATACTTTACAATATGTACAGCTAGAAAGCCAAAATGCTTTGGCCAGTAATGGTACCGTGGTAATAGGAACTACCACTGGCACCACTGGTAACGATAATAATACCATACAGTTCTGTAACCTTCGCGACCGTAGCGATGCTACGGGTATGCCAATTAATGCCATATATGCAGTAGGAACGCTAAACGCTACTAACGAC
>JAFDYM010000424.1 GCA_018267435.1 Bacteroidota bacterium
CATGCGCAGGTCGCGCAGGGTGCTGCGCAGCGGGTCTATTTCGCGCTTGCGGCGTTCGCGGATAATCTTTACCGCTACCTTCCATATATCTTTCTCGCCGGTAAAAAATTCCATACGCTCGCCTGTTTTAAGGCGGCGTTCGGCTAGGCCCCAATCTATCAAGGCGCGCATATTCATGTTTACATTGCCGCGGCTTATATCCAGTATCTCCATTATCTGGTCGGTACTTAGTGGCTCATCGGTTACCAGCAGCAAGGCATGTATTTGCGCCATGGTGCGGTTAATGCCCCAGTTGGTGCCTAGGGTACCCCATGCTTCTACAAATCTTTGTTTTGCCTCGTCCAGTTTCATGGCTGTGTTGCTTTGATGGTGTAAAGGTACGGGCTTATTTCTGAACTTTCAAAATTTATTGAAAGAAATAGTTTTGAAGTATTGTCATTTGCTTTAGGGCAGTCCGATAAATCAGACTGCAACACAGATCAATGGAAGATAATCTTGTTTGTCCTCGCTGCGCGAGGGCCGTCCGCCACAAGGCGGGTTGAAAAGATTATATATTTATGCAAAACAAGCGTATGTCTATTGTCAATATTTATATCCATTTGGTTTTCTCTACTAAGAAACGAGCGCCTTTGCTTACAAAGTCGATAAGGAAAGAGGTGCTAATGCACATTAAAATGAATGCCCAAAAATGGGGTGTAGAGATTGACTATGCCAATGGATATTACGACCATATCCACTGTTTGCTCAAGTTGCCATCAACAATGAATATGGCCGATACTGCTCAGGTTATAAAAGGAGAATCCTCTCGCTGGATAAATATGCTAGAACTTACGCCAACTTATTTTCAATGGCAGGATGACTATTTCGCCGAATCTATTGCTGAGCGCGATTTAGAAAGGGTTAGAAACTATATAAAGAATCAAGAAGAACATCACAAAGATTTAGCTTTCGAAAGAGAGATGGAGATGCTGTCAAAGCTTTAGAATACAGTCTGACAAATCAAGACTGCAATTCAGATCAAAGGAAAATAATTTTGTTTGTTCTCGATGCGCAAGGGCCATCCGCCGCCGGGCGGATTCAAAAAACATACATTCCGTTGATCATGCTTTTTGCCGTTGGCTTAAGCCAACTGGCCTAAACAAACAAGCACAAAAAAAGCCCCCCTTTCCCAGGGTAGGCTTTGTTGTCGGTACTAATATGGTGTAGCCCTTATTTGCGTGGGGCTGTTTCTCTTTCTTTAGCAGTGGCAAATAGCAGGCGCACCTTGGCCCAAAAGCTGGTCTTGGTTTTTACGCGGGTAAAGTTTTCCAAAAACAGTTTGTAGTCGGTTTTGTTGGTGGCCTTCATGTAGGCTTCGTTGTAGTAGGCCAGTGCCTCTTCGTACTTGCCTTGCATTTCGTGCACTTGGCCTAGCTGGTTATGTATGGCAGCGCGGTTTACACCTTGCACGGTCAATGCGTTTTCGGCTAGTGCCTTTAGCTCATCGGTGCGGCCTAGGTATGCCAAAAATATAGCATAGTTCAACCATGCAGCAGGGTAGCGTGGGCTAAACTTCAACGATAGTTTATAGTGGTACTCGGCACGCTTGTAGTTATCTAGCTTGTAGTAGTGCAACCAACCCAAGTGGTTGTGTGCACGGCCACAGTCTGGCTCCATTTCAAGTATCTCCTCAAGCAAGTTGCGGCCTTGGGCATACTCGCCATCGTCAAACAATTGGTCAACCTTCAAAATCATGTCCTCTACGTTCGTTTCCATGTGTTCGCCTTTTGGTTTTATTATACGGTTATCTCAACTTTCGCTTACAAATTTCGCCATTAAAATCAGACACGCTTGACTGATTTTACTCACCGAAACCAGCTAAAAACTAAGCTAGGTTACTAAACAAGCAATTAGCCCGTATTAGTCATAGCAAAAACTGGGTTTTAACGTTTGGGGTTGCTTTTAGTTTTACTCCGATATACCCGTGAATTAATGGAATTGTAGCATTGCCGCTCGCTGCCCTCCATGCCAATACAGTGCGTCTATTGGCATTACTCACTAAAGGGAGAGGGCTTCGCGGCGCTGTATCTTACTGATGAGGTAATGGCGGTACAGTTCTCCCTTTAGGCTTATAGTGCCGAGCATGCCTCGGTAGAGTTAGAGGGCAGCACCCCATATATAGCGAAGCGCTATGAACTCTAAGGTATCACATATTCCACTTCTTTAAACGCAAACCTTAGTTCCTTGCCGTTACTGTGTATGATCAGTTTGCCGTCCTTAGCTACGCCGTTTATTTCGCCTTTAAATGTTTGCTCGCCCTTTTTGTATTCGTGGGTTTGCTGGTAGCGGTATAAGGCATCTGTATAGCCGCGGTCAAGAAAATTGAAATGCAGTTGCCTTAGCTGCAAATAGTACTTCTCCAGAAATGAAAACAGCCTTTGTGCCAATTCCTCAATGTTGTAATCCTTACCCGTTATGCGCTTAAGGCTAGTAGGGTTAGGTGCACTGGGGTCAAACTCAGTTTGGTTTATGTTCAGCCCTATACCTATTATGCTGCTGGCTAGTTTGCCGCCGCTTATGCTGTTCTCTATTAATATACCCCCTAGCTTGTTATCGGCATGGTATATATCGTTAGGCCACTTTATGCGCACGGCATCATCTAGCAATAGCGATTCACAAAAATCCTTAACGCCTAACGATACTGCCATGTTTAAGTAAAACTGCTTGTCGGCGTCTAAGTAGTCGGGGTATAGTATTACACTCAGGGTTAGGTTCATACCGGGCTGTGCTTGCCAGCTATTGCCCATTTGCCCACGTCCGGCATACTGCTCTTTTGCCAATATGGCAGTACCCTCTATTGGCTTGCTTTTTGAAAGCATCTCTTTAGCATAGTTATTAGTGGAATCTACCGAGGGGAGCACGGTAAGGCTGCGGCCAATAAAAAGGCTTTCGTTCATAAGCGGCACGTTCTATATTCTTACTTAGTGAAAACTAATTACTTTTGACTACATTAGAAACAGCTTTTATCAACAAAAAACATAGCCCTTTGGCAAAAAAGAAATCAAATACCGACAAGCTGCACCAAATAGTAATTGATGCGCTATTAGACAAAAAAGGTAAAAACGTTGTTAGCCTCGATCTTCGCGAGATAAAAGATACCCCTTCCGATTTTTTCATCATTGTACATGGCGACTCGGTAACGCAAGTGCGTGCCCTGCATGATAATGTGTTGGAAGAAACCAAGAAGGCAGGCCACCTACCATACCACAAAGAGGGCGGCGAAGGTGCCGAATGGATGATTATAGATTTTGTAGATGTAACGGTACACGTTTTTTACCGCGAGAAGAGGGATTTTTACGCCTTGGAAGAGCTATGGAGCGATGCAAAACGAACCGACTACGAAGAGGAGCCCGAAAAGCCGAAATACAATAAAGCCACGAAAGCATCGTCTGAGAAAGGGCGCAAATAATTTAATTGAGGAGATTTAAGACAAATGGAAAACAAAGACAATAAGCCTAACGCCCCTAAAGGCGATAAGAAAAAGAAAATACTGGACGAAGGTCCTAAGTTCAACTACTTCTGGGTATATGTAATATTCTTCGGCTTTCTGGTTATATCGCTGTACAGCACGGTATTCCCTGAAAACATGAAGGAGAGCAACTTTACCGAGCTAAAAACAATGTTAGAGGCCAAAGACGTTGACCACATATCGGTGGTGAACGATAAGTTGGCCGAGGTGTACATCAAAACCGATTCGCTTGGCAAGCAGGTTTATGCTTCTAAAAAGCTTGACAAGACCAGGTTCAGCATGCCTAACAAAGGTCCTCACTTTTACTTCACTGTATCTACAGGCGAAAAGTTTCAGGACCAGATAGACGAGTTTTACAAAGCCCATACCGACCTTGCACCAGTTACACTTAAGTTTGAAATGCGTGCCGAGTGGTGGAGGGATTTGTTCCCTTACCTATTGCCTATAGTATTGATAGTGGGTCTATGGATATTTATGATGCGCCGTGCAGGCGGTGGTGGCATAGGTGGCCCAGGTGGCAACATATTCAACATAGGCAAAAGCAAGGCTATATTGTTCGATAAGGATGAGAAGATAAACTTAACCTTTAACGATGTAGCAGGCCTTGATGAAGCGAAGGTGGAAGTACACGAGATAGTGAACTTTTTAAAGAACCCTAAAAAGTACACTAGCCTAGGCGGTAAAATACCGAAAGGGGCCTTGTTGATAGGCCCTCCGGGTACTGGTAAAACCCTTATAGCTAAGGCTATGGCAGGCGAAGCGCAAGTTCCTTTCTTCAGCATATCGGGTTCCGATTTCGTTGAGATGTTTGTAGGCGTGGGTGCATCGCGTGTGCGCGATTTGTTCCGCCAGGCAAGAGAGAAAGCGCCTTGTATCATATTTATAGACGAGATAGATGCTATAGGCCGTGCACGTGGCAAAACCCTTATGCAAGGCAACGACGAGCGCGAGAACACATTGAACCAGCTATTGGTAGAAATGGACGGCTTTAGCTCGGAGAAAGGTGTAATAATAGTAGCTGCTACTAACAGGCCCGATGTATTGGATAGCGCACTATTGCGCCCAGGCCGTTTCGATAGGCAGATATCGATAGATAAGCCAGACTTGAAAGGCCGCGAGCAGATATTCAAGGTGCACTTAAAGTCCATTAAAATAAGCCCTACTGTAGATGCACATAAGTTATCTGCACTTACGCCAGGCTTTGTAGGTGCCGATATAGCCAACATATGTAACGAGGCAGCGCTTATAGCCGTGCGTAAGGATAAGACCGATGTAGATATGCAGGACTTTAACGATGCCATCGACCGTGCCATAGGCGGCTTGGAGAAGAAGAACAAACTGATACTGCCAGAGGAGAAAAAGATAATAGCATACCACGAAGCTGGTCACGCTATATGCGGTTGGTTCCTTGAGAATGCCCACCCATTATTAAAAGTATCTATCATACCACGTGGTGTAGCGGCATTGGGTTATGCACAATATCTTCCGAAGGAAAAATACATTGAGCGCGAAGAAGAGATGCTTGACCGTATGTGTATGACACTAGGTGGCCGTGCTGCTGAGCGTGTGGTGTTCGATAAAATAAGCACTGGTGCGCAGAACGACCTTGACCATGTTACACGTATAGCGTATGCCATGGTATCTATATTTGGTATGAACGAGAAAGTTGGTAATGTATCGTTCTACGATATGCAGAACCAGAATACTTTCAGCAAGCCTTTCAGCGAGGAAACAAGCAGGCTGATAGACGATGAAAGCCGTAAAATAATAGAAGGCCAATACAAGCGCGCGCAAGCGCTATTACTTGAAAAGCGCGCCGAGCTGGATGCATTAGCTAACTTACTTTTGGAGAAAGAAGTATTATTTAAAGATGACTTGGAGAAGTTGATAGGCAAGCGCCCTTTCGATAAACCAGAATTGGAAAATGATACACCAAATGTGGATGGCGGTTTCACCGTGTCTATAAACACAGACGTTCAATAAAATTGCTGTTGAGAATAACATCGGCTATTTCTTTATAGCCCATACGCGTAGTTTATCTTTGGTGCAGGATTTTTATATAGCACTTAAATTGATAAACTATGCGTATGTTCTCAGAAGACGGCAACTTCTTAACGAGGATTAAGAGCCTACTAGGCACAGGAAAAGAGGAAGAACAAACCGCTACAGTTACTGTTGAAGAAACAGTTGCCGAAGGCGAAGGTTTGGAGGATGGATGGAACGGCAACACCAGTGCCGATACCGAATTGAAAAGCCAAATACAGGAAGCACTTGCCGAGCGCCCGGTTTATGAAAACATAAGCGAGAGCGCACCTGTGGGCTTGCGTACCGTGCCAGTAAGTGCGCCTGTAATGCAAAAGCCGGTTGATAACGACCTTGACATTCACTTTGCTACCAAGTTTATTGAGGCAGGCGGTAAATTCATATTTGCCGAAAACATGCGCGATGCCGTAGAGAACCTAAAAGCCCTAAAGGCCGACATGGGTTGGGAGCATATATTTGCTTGGGAGAACGAGATAAAAGATGCCTTTGTTGACAACAACTTTCAGCGTGGCGCCATAGGCTTTACCATCGAAAACTCAGATGCTGCCATATCGCTATGCGAAACCTTGATAGCCGACGATGGCACCATTATATTGAACCCTAAGCAAGCATCGCGCCGCAGGCTACCATGCTTCCCTAAGGTACATATCATCATTACCGATGTTGCACGCCTTACGGGCAGCGAAACCGAAGGCTTGGAGCACTTCTACCAAAGGCACAAAGGCGAGTTGCCATCTATTATTAAACTGGGCCACTGCAACAACGGCCACTTTTACGATAAGCAAAGGCTGATACTAAATGCCGAAGGACCAGAAGATGTGTATGTGATATTGCTAGATGAAATAATACCACCAAGCCTTAGGCCATAGTTATATTATAAAAGATTGTTGAAGAGAGGGAAGATACCAAACGTGTCTTCCCTTTTTTTGTGTGTCTGCGGCCCATTCAAACCTCGCATGGGGGGCGGCACCCCCCATGCGGGAAACCCGATTTGCATTTGCCCTATCTCATGTTGTATCTTTGCATTGTAAAGGCCGATTTTAGGATTAGCGTTCTTCTGTCGGCCGGCTCCGTTCCTGTTCATAGCTAGAACAGCCGCGGGAGGTGCAGCAGGGCAAACCAGACAAGCTTGCCATGCTGCAATGGCGAAACTCAAAATATCGCTACCACACAGTTCCGTTCAAGTATAATTTTGACGTTTATTTTGAAGATTAGAAACCCTGCCCTATGCAGTGCCGCCTTGTTTACACCATTGGCAAATTCGGCTATACTACATAGGGATTGTGAATGGTGAAAATCAGGGTTATGTTGTTCAAATCGGTTGTCACTGTTAGCCGATTAGATCTCCAGCATAGCTCGTGAGCGGTGGAGTCAGTTCCATGTCGTTTTATCTTGGTTGGCACCGATAACCCAGATAGAGATACGGCATGGTCCGTGAGCGGTGGAATCAGGCCCTTGTTGTTCCAGTTGGTTGGCACCGATAA